>NZ_JAJHVY010000068.1:0-203 GCF_020861455.1 Bacillus sp. AF23 | reverse complement strand
ACCCGTGTTACCGCCGTGAAAGGGCGGTGTCTTAACCGCTTGACCAACGGGCCGTCATGGCGGAGAAGGAGGGATTTGAACCCTCGCGCCGCTTACACGACCTACACCCTTAGCAGGGGCGCCTCTTCAGCCACTTGAGTACTTCTCCATATGGCTCCACAGGCAGGATTCGAACCTGCGACCGATCGGTTAACAGCCGATAG
>NZ_JAJHVY010000067.1:0-206 GCF_020861455.1 Bacillus sp. AF23 | reverse complement strand
CCCGCGACCCCCACCTTGGCAAGGTGGTGTTCTACCACTGAACTACTTCCGCAGAAATGGTGCGGATGAAGGGACTTGAACCCCCACGTCTGTAAAGACACTAGAGCCTGATTCTAGCGCGTCTGCCAATTCCGCCACATCCGCAACATATAAATGGTGAGCCATGAAGGACTCGAACCTTCGACCCTCTGATTAAAAGTCAGATG
>NZ_JAJHVY010000001.1:0-213 GCF_020861455.1 Bacillus sp. AF23 | reverse complement strand
GAACCCCCGCGGGCTTTGACACCCCTGTCGGTTTTCAAGACCGATCCCTTCAGCCAGACTTGGGTATTCCTCCGTATTGTGGTGGACCTTGTAGGACTCGAACCTACGACCGGACGGTTATGAGCCGTCTGCTCTAACCAACTGAGCTAAAGGTCCTTTGGTAGCGGCGGAGGGGATCGAACCCCCGACCTCACGGGTATGAACCGTACGCTC
>NZ_JAJHVY010000066.1:0-223 GCF_020861455.1 Bacillus sp. AF23 | reverse complement strand
CCGCTGACCTCCTGCGTGCAAAGCAGGCGCTCTCCCAGCTGAGCTAAGGCCCCATTTGTATAAGATGGTGGGCCTGAGTGGACTCGAACCACCGACCTCACGCTTATCAGGCGTGCGCTCTAACCAGCTGAGCTACAGGCCCATCTTAACTTATTCAAGGAACAAAGTTCCTTCAAAACTAAACAAGACAGGGAACGTTCTGTTTATAAGACCCGAGGTCTTA
>NZ_JAJHVY010000065.1:0-225 GCF_020861455.1 Bacillus sp. AF23 | reverse complement strand
AGACTAAAAAGGACGGTGTCTTTCTCATGTTCCACACAAGAAATTCTTCTCAAAATGCAGCCGAATTTGTTCTGCTTGACCAACTCGTCGAAGAGGATCATCTGCTTCGTAAAATTGATAAACACATAGACTTCTCTTTCATCATTGAAAAGGTGAAACCTTACTACAGCGAAAACAAAGGCCGCCCCTCACTTGATCCGCTGATTTTATTCAAAATGATGTTTA
>NZ_JAJHVY010000019.1:0-232 GCF_020861455.1 Bacillus sp. AF23 | reverse complement strand
TCTGACTTTTAATCAGAGGGTCGAAGGTTCGAGTCCTTCATGGCTCACCATTTTTAAGCGGGTGTGGCGGAATTGGCAGACGCGCTAGACTTAGGATCTAGTGTCTTTATGACGTGGGGGTTCAAGTCCCTTCACCCGCATTATATAGGATGACAGTTCTAAAAACTGGACATCCTGTCTGCGGAAGTAGTTCAGTGGTAGAACACCACCTTGCCAAGGTGGGGGTCGCGGG
>NZ_JAJHVY010000064.1:0-232 GCF_020861455.1 Bacillus sp. AF23 | reverse complement strand
GGTAACCCAGTATACGCAACCGTAGTGGGAAGCGGAATTAATTATGACGGAAAAACAAACGGAATTACCGCGCCAAGCGGACGTTCGCAAAGCCGGCTCATCAAAGAAGTGTACGATCGTTTTCATATCAAGCCAGAGGATATGGAGTATATCGTGACCCATGGAACGGGGACGAAACTCGGTGATCCGATCGAGATTAATGCATTGGCGGAGGCATTTAAAGATTATACAG
>NZ_JAJHVY010000020.1:0-239 GCF_020861455.1 Bacillus sp. AF23 | reverse complement strand
GCTATCGGCTGTTAACCGATCGGTCGTAGGTTCGAATCCTACCTGCGGAGCCATTATTGGAGAGCTGTCCGAGTGGTCGAAGGAGCACGATTGGAAATCGTGTAGGCGGTCAACTCCGTCTCAAGGGTTCGAATCCCTTGCTCTCCGCCACTGATACTTATACATAATCACAATTGAAGGTCTGGGCCCGTTGGTCAAGCGGTTAAGACACCGCCCTTTCACGGCGGTAACACGGGTTC
>NZ_JAJHVY010000063.1:0-244 GCF_020861455.1 Bacillus sp. AF23 | reverse complement strand
CCTTTTCGGTCAGTTGTTGAGTATGTAAGTGTTTGCTGGTTCGGGCAAATATAACTGTCTTTTTCACTGTCATAATGAAATTTCCATTTTGGAAACAAGCCTCTAGTAGGGTGATATCGTCTATGGGCAATGACGCCAAAAATATGACGGTCAGATAATCCTTTACAGATGGGAGTCGTTAAATATCCGGAATCAAGGGCGACAGCTTCTACTTGAAAACCAAATCGTGCGATTTGGTGATCTA
>NZ_JAJHVY010000030.1:0-256842 GCF_020861455.1 Bacillus sp. AF23 | reverse complement strand
CGTTTTCAAACTTGAAGGTGTTTTTTATTTGTCTCATCTTATGGGGTCAGTCCCCGGACGCCAGCTTTTTTCTATAGGTTAGGGGCGATGGAATTCGACAGTGTTGTCATTTCGGTCGAACCAGCCTCTGAAGGCCCAGTTGATCCAGCCGCCGTCTCCTTTGTTTGTGAAGCTTCCGTCTTCAAATACCCAAATGCCATACGTAATGCCGTCATAAACGGCCGAGCCGTAAAATTGCACACCGTTTAAGTGATCTTCATATTCCTGGCTTAAGTTAAAAACCATGACGTTATATTTTTGGCCGGATGCGTAGAAGGAAGACTCCATGAGATTTTTCACAAAACCGTCCCGGTTCTGGGCTGATTTAATGGCATCTGAAATTTGGTTGGCAATCCCTAGCAAATCAAGGTTGACGTTTAAACCGACTTCTGCGGCAGCTGTTCCGGCTGTTGTTTTCTGTGAGATCTTCGGTGCGGGATTTTCCTCAGCAGAGGCAAGGGACAAAGGGGCAATTGTCAAAGCGGCGCCAAGTGCAAGAGTCATTGGGATACGAATACGTTTCAATTTGTTTCCTCCTCTATGTTTTTGTGGGCTACAGTATTCGCTTACCCTGCTCACTGTCTAAATAATCTTATAATTGATAAAATAGGAAAAAAATAGTACAAATGCGTATTGTTTACTATGAAATAAAAAACGTCCGTATGAAAAAAGAAGCAAAAAGAGGCTCTTAAGCGTATTATTGGTATCTGCTGAGAGGAATGTGAGATAATATAGACGCTTACATTTCAATGGAAGGGTGGATGTTCAAGTGGCAACAAGTTTAAAAGATACTGTAAAGCTACATAACGGAGTTGAAATGCCTTGGTTCGGTCTTGGTGTTTTTAAAGTAGAAAACGGAAGTGAAGCGACTGAATCGGTTAAAGCTGCGATTAAAAATGGCTACCGCAGCATTGATACAGCGGCTGTCTATAAAAATGAAGAAGGTGTAGGCATCGGCATTAAAGAATCCGGTGTTGCAAGAGAAGAGCTCTTCATTACATCAAAAGTATGGAATGAAGATCAGGGCTACGATACAACGCTTGCTGCCTTTGAAAAAAGCCTGGAAAGACTTCAGCTTGATTATTTAGACTTATATTTAATCCACTGGCCTGGCAAGGATAAGTATAAAGATACATGGCGCGCGCTTGAAAAGCTGTACAAAGACGGCAAAATCCGCGCGATCGGCGTCAGCAACTTCCAAGTTCATCATTTAGAAGAGCTTTTGAAAGATGCTGAAATCAAACCAATGGTGAACCAAGTTGAATTTCACCCTCGTTTGACGCAAAAAGAATTAAGAGACTACTGCAAAAAACAAGGCATCCAGCTGGAAGCATGGTCTCCGCTTATGCAGGGCCAGCTGCTTGATAACGACGTGCTGACACAGATCGCTGAAAAATATAATAAATCTGTAGCACAAGTGATTTTGCGCTGGGATCTTCAGCATGAAGTTGTAACGATTCCAAAATCGATTAAAGAACACCGTATTATCGAAAACGCAGATATTTTTGATTTCGAATTGTCTCAAGAAGACATGGACAAGATTGATGCGTTAAATAAAGATGAACGTGTCGGTCCAAACCCCGATGAGCTTCTGTTTTAATCAAAAACTCCCCGTCTACACACGGGGAGTTTTTTTAGTGCGTTTTTTTCAGTTGAATCAAAAACAGCATCAGAAAGGAAATCACGATGATACAGATGACCCACGCCCATGCAAGTGCGTTGTTGCCGGAATCCAAAGCGACATAAATGGCTGTCGGCAGTGTTTGGGTAACACCCGGGATATTTCCGGCAAACATCAAGGTGGCGCCGAATTCACCGAGCGCCCGCGCCAGGCTGAGGATGCTTCCGGTCAGCAACGATGGATACGCCAGCGGAATGGAGATATGGATAAACACCCTCCATCTGCTTGCGCCGTCTACCATTGCCGCTCCCTCTATATCGGGGTCAATATCGGAAAATCCGGTTTTGGCCGATTGATACATAAGCGGAAAAGCCACGATAGCAGAAGCAATCACAGCGGCCCACCAGGTGAAAATCACGGGCTGATGAAAGATCCATTCGATTGTTTGTCCGATGAAGCTGTGCTTTCCAAACATGACGATCAAAATAAAACCGACAACGGTGGGCGGAAGAACGAGAGGAAGCATAAAAATCGTTTCGAGTATGGTTTTTCCGAAAAATGATGCTCGTGACATCCATGCCCCTGCCAAAGTTCCGAGAATGATCACCGCGATTCCGGCGACCGCCGCCACTTGAAAGGAAAGCATAACCGGCGTGAAAAATTCTGAAGTGCTGATGTTATTCAGCAGTAAAACCATATTTCTCAAACACTTTCATCGCTTCGTCAGTTTGCAGGTAATCGTAAAATTCCTTCGCTTCCTTATGGTGTTTCGTATCTTTTACAATTCCTAACGGGTAAACGATCGGGCTGTGTGTATCAGCTTTTGTCTCATCGACGATTTTGACTTTCTTAGAGATCAGCGCGTCTGTTTTATAAACGACACCTGCGTCTACATTGCCTGTTTCTACATATGAAAGAACCTGGCGAACGTCTTTTCCGTACACGATCTTATCTTTTACTTTGTCCCATAGAGACAGCTTTGTCAGTGATTCTTTTCCATATGCTCCTGCCGGCACGGATTCCGGGGTTCCAAGAGCGATTTTTTCTGAATCAGTCAGATTGTCGAAGCCTGTGACTGGTGAATCTCCATCCTTAGGCACAACGAGCACAATTTCATTTCCGACTAAATGAGTGCTGTCTTTTTTAGCGATATCCCCATCATCTACAAGCTTTTGGAATTTGTCCTCAGCGGCTGAGAAGAACAGATCCGCCCCGGCTCCTTGAGAAATTTGCTTTTGCAAGGCACCTGATGAGCCAAAGTTATCTTGGATTGTAATATTGTGATGGGTTTTCTCGTAATTCTTTTGAATTTCCTCGAGTGCATCCTGGGCACTGGCAGCTGCTGAGACAGTTAAGGTCACTTTTTTCTCTTTGTCACTTGATGATTGGCTGGCAGAGCAGCCTGCTGCAAGCAGAAAAACAGTTAATGCTGCGGTCAGAATGGAATACTTCTTAAACATGATTGCACCCCTTATAATTAGTTATATCTAATTATAACTGATTATGTTTGGGTTATGTGGGTTTTTTTACATTCTCCGAAAAGGTATAATGAAATAGGAGAGTGATGATGATGAATGAAACCTCTTCCTATACGATAGAAGAAGTTGCTGGTCTGCTGAAGGTATCAAAGCTGACCGTTTATGATTTGATTAAAAAAGGCATGATCCCTGCTTACCGTGTCGGAAGGCAGATGCGTGTCGATGAAGCAGATTTAAAGCAATATAAGGCGAACATGAGAATGTCTCAGCCTGTGTCTTCACCCGAAGAGCCGAGAAAGGCACAGGAGCCGATGCCGGAGGGCAGGCGGAATGTCGTCATCAGCGGACAGGATATATCGATGGATTTGCTCAGCAAGCATTTGGAAAATGCCATTCAAGAGACGCCGCTCCGCCAATACAAAGGCAGCTTAAACAGCCTCATTGACATGTACCAAGGCAAATGCGACATTGTCAGCTTGCATCTGTACGATGCGGAAACCGCTCAATATAATACGCCTTATGTCAAACGCATTCTGTCAGGCGAACCGTTTTGTCAGATGAATGTTGTCCTTCGCAAAGCCGGCTTATACGTTCAAAAAGGAAATCCGAAAAACATACAAGGCTGGGATGACCTGAAACGAACCGACATCCGCATCATCAACAGAGAAAAAGGATCGGGCGCAAGAGTGCTGCTTGACGAACAGCTTGGTCTGCTTGGTGTGACACCTTCAGACGTCAAGGGATACAGTGACATTGTGACTGATCATTATGCTGTTGCCTCCCAAGTCTCGAGCGGACAGGCAGACGCGGGAATCGGGGCGCAGCACGCGGCACATATGGGAAGCGTTGATTTTATCCCGCTCATCGAGGAACAATACGACATTGTCATTTTGAAAAAACACCAGCAGCTGCTTGAAGCTGTAAAGAGCATCTTGAAATCGGAAGAATATAAGGCCAACCTGTCTCATCTTAATGGCTATCAAACGAAGCTGACAGGTAAAGTGATATACGAAACATGAAAAAAATCCCTCGTAGAGGGATTTTTTTATTGACCATAAAAACGCAGAAGGTCTCCATTTAACATTTTATCAGAGAGAGACAGCTCTTCATTTGCTTTTTCTTTATAGGGAGCGCACGCATCTTGATTTTCTAACACTTCTCCTGTTTTTTTGCTGTAGCATGTATTTTTCGTATATACATAGTCGTTCGTGATAAAGCTGCCGTTTCTCAGCACGGCAAATGGCGTTCGGTTGTTTGACAGCAAATCATTGCCAAACTGAATATCACCTTTTGTATCAATTCCGAGCAGGTGCATCAGAGTCGGCCTGACGTCAACCTGTCCTCCGGCATCGGAGATTGTTTCCGGGTTTTGATCAGTGATTCCAGGAATATGAATGATAAACGGCACCCGCTGAAGCTGGACGGTGTCATATGGCGTAATTTCACTTTTTCCTAAAAACTCAGCCAGGGCTTTATTATGGGCTTCTGATATGCCGTAATGATCTCCCATAAAGACAATCATCGAGTTTTCGTATAAGCCTTCATCCTTGAGCTTTTTGATAAAATGCTTCAGTGCTTCATCCTCATAGCGAACCGTCGTCACATAGCGGTTTAACAGGTCGCTGCTTGAATCATATTTATCAATCAGCTGATCCTTTTCATCAATTTCAAACGGAAAATGGTTCGTCAATGTGATGAAATTGCTGTAGAACGGCTGCGGCAGGTTTTTCAGTTTAGAAGCTGACTGTTCCAGAAATTCCTTATCCTTTAATCCCCAGCTTGTTGAGGTTTCAGGAGTCACATGGAACTCATCGACATCAAAAAAGCGGTCAATCCCAAACGTTTCATACATCACATCTCTGTTCCAAAATGTTTTATGATTGGCGTGAAAGACGGCTGAATAATAATCATTCTGCTTGAGTGATTTGTACATCGTATGAAATTGATGGTCACTTTTCGTAAAAAAGACGGCGCCGCTTAGGGAAGGATATAGAGAGTTAGCGACGATAAATTCCGAATCAGACGTTTTGCCTTGCTCTGTTTGCTGATAAAAATGATCAAAGGAATAGCTCTTTTTCATCAGGTCATTCATAAACGGGGTAATTTCTTTTCCGTTTACCTTTTCATTCAGAACAAAGCTTTGAGTCGATTCAAGCGTCACAAAAATCACATTCCGTCCCTTTGCCAGTCCGAACTTGCTTGGATCAGGCTTGCTGTAGTCAGCCTCAGTGTAGTTTTTGATTGTAGAGAGGCTGTCTTCATCGGCAAATGCCTTCGCACTCATATTGACAGTCTGAGAAATGGTATCGTAGATGTGGAACTGAAACAGGCCAATGCTTTTGACGAGCACTTCCCGGTCGAAGGAATGTGCCAATAGCTTCGGCTGTTCAATTTCTGCAAGCCCCAGCGTACATATAAGAATCCCGCAGGAAGCGGCATAGTACCGCTTGACCGTACGGGGGTTCGCTTTCGACTCGGGACTCTTCTCTTTTCTGGAGAGCAGCAGAAGAAAAGCCAAATCCGCAAACAGAGCGATGAACAAAGGATTGAACAGCTCTTTTACACTGCTGCCCATATCGCTCATGTTGCTGGCCTGAAACAAAACCGGGATGGTAATAAAATCGATATAAAAGCCGTAAAAAATCGTGTTGGAGATCAAAATGGCAGTCAGAACCAAATTGGCAATCAGCAAAAAGATGCGCTGCTTGCTGCCTTTTAAAAGCAGGCCAATCCCAAATAGAGGGAGTATGAAGCTAAGCGGATTGATCAGCAGAATCAGCTCCTGCAATAGAGAGTCGATCTGCAAATCAAAACCCAGTTTATAGATCACATAAGTTTTGATCCACATGAATAAGATGGATAAACTTAAAAAACGCTGATTGTGAAAAAAGGTTCCTTTCATCAATTTATAACTCCTCACGTTTTCTTGAACATCTGCCATGAGATGCTTCTTATGTAAAACCTACTAAAAACAGTCTTCTTAGACAAGCTTCAGCACTCGTGTTTAAAACATGCGCCCATGAAACAGCATATAAAAATAATAGCATGATGCTATTGTCAGACCGGCCAACACAAGCTGTTCAGAAAAACTGCCTGTCTTCATATACAGCGGCAGCCGTATGCGAATGGTTGAAGGGAATAACAATTTGATGCCATTCACTGTCCAGGCATCCAGAACCAAGTGGCTTGCCATTCCGATCATCAGCCCTGCTGATATGTTATTATCTGAAATATATGTGGCTGTGATAAAAAACATGATGAGCAGAAACAGCAGGCTGTGTGTAAAGGTGCGGTGGCCAAATACGGAACTGACAATTTTCGATAAGATAGGAAATCTTCTTCCGATTTTACTCTGCGTGTGGCAGATGTCGGGAATTAATGCGCCAACCGCGCCGGACGCCGCCATGAGTACTGGGTCAAATCCATAATAATAAGCCGCTGCGGTACAAGAAGCGATGCCTCCCATGATGTGTGTTTTTCCTGTCATTTCCCCGCTTCTCCTTTATCTTTTGCAAAAATCTCTGAATTACAAATATATCAAGAGAATGTATGTTTGAGCAACAGAACTTTGGCCGATAAAAAAATGAGCCGCATAATTTCCTGAGAAAAAGGCATCTTAAAGATGTACCTATTTTCTAAAAGAGGTGATACGAATGGCTTTCTTTAATAAAGATAAAGGTAAACGTTCTGAAAAAGAAAAAAACGTAATCCAAGGAGCTCTTGAAGATGCCGGTTCAGCTCTTAAAGATGATCCGCTTCAAGAAGCTGTACAAAAAAAGAAAAATAATCGCTAACCGCATGCGGATAGGGCTTGGCTCTATCCGCATTTTCCATCTGTTCCCTTTGACAGATCATTCTTTCTTTGATAACCTTCTGGGAGTAACTGAATAAATAAATCCTCACTCTTTCTCAGTGAGGTAGAGGTTGCGCGGATGATGAGTCACACATGCCAGGCTGACAGGAGCTGTTAAACATGTGTAAAAGGCATCAGCGCCGAAGTGTGGAGAAAGCCGATCCTTCTCTATGCTGGGACTGTATCTGAATAAGTGCAGGACTGCCGCGTGCTTTTTCGCGGAGGGCTATCCGGAGATCAAGGGTGTGTGTTTCTTTAAGCATGGACTTTTGTTCAGGCTTTTTTTGTGTTTACATGATCTCGGGTTCTGGTCCGTACAAAGAATCATTGGAGGTACTGGAATGGAACAGACAAAAAAATGGGGTTTTTGGTTATTAACGGCGTTTGTCGTTGGAAATATGGTTGGATCGGGGATTTTCTCCCTGCCAAGTTCGCTTGCTTCGATTGCAAGTCCGCTTGGCGCTACGTCCGCCTGGCTTTTGACAGGTGCGGGCGTGCTGATGATTGCGCTTGTCTTCGGGCACTTGTCTATTCGCAAGCCTGAGCTGACAGCGGGGCCGCAAAGTTATGCGAGAGCGCTGTTTTCTGATCCGAAGAAAGGGAACGCTGCCGGATTCACAATGGTGTGGGGCTACTGGGTGGCGAGCTGGATCAGTAACGTGGCGATTATCACAAGTCTAGCCGGTTACTTGACTTCGTTTTTCCCGATTTTAGTTGATAAACGTGTACTGTTTGCTGTCGGCAGCCAAGAGGTGACACTCGGCCAATTGCTGACGTTTGCTGTATGTACGATTTTGCTCTGGGGAACGCACACGATTCTTGTTGCAAGCATTAATGGTGCTAGTAAATTAAACTTTATCACAACGTTTTCAAAAGTATTAGGTTTTGTTTTCTTTATCATTGCCGGATTGTTTGTGTTTCAAACGACATTATTCGATCATTTTTATTTTCCGATTCAAGGTGAGAACGGCACAAGCATTGGCATCGGCGGACAGGTTCACAACGCCGCCATTTCTACTCTATGGGCGTTTGTCGGAATTGAATCAGCAGTGATCTTGTCTGGACGCGCGCGTACTCAGCGTGATGTGAAACGTGCGACCATCACAGGTTTGTTGATCGCGTTAAGCATTTACATTATTGTCACATTGATCACAATGGGGGTTCTGCCGCACGATAAGCTTGTCGGATCTGAAAAACCGTTCGTTGATGTGCTGTATGCGATTGTCGGAAACGCAGGAAGTGTGATTATGGCGCTACTGGCGATTCTTTGCTTATTCGGAACGATGCTCGGCTGGATTTTGCTTGGCTCTGAGGTTCCGTACCAAGCTGCTAAAGCAGGAGATTTTCCGGCGGTCTTTGCGAAAACAAATAAAAAAGGAAGCCCGGTTATTTCTTTGATCATTACAAATGTGATGTCACAGGTCTTCATATTCTCTGTTATTTCCCGGACAATAAGTGACGCATTTACGTTTTTAACGACAGCGGCAACCCTTGCGTATTTAATTCCGTATTTAGTGTCTGCGATTTACAGCCTGAAGCTTGTTATAAAAGGCGAAACGTATGATCAGCTGAAAGGTTCCCGGGTAAAAGACGGATTGATCGCGATTTTAGCGTGTGTATACTCATTGTTTGTTATCGTAACAGGCACAGCGGATTTAACGACATTTATTCTCGGCATCGGTTTGTTCTTTGTCGGTCTGGTGATTTATCCGTTTGTGATTAAGAAATTCTCGAAAGAAAAACAAGCATAAAAAAAAGACACCTGACAATGCAGTCAGGTGTCTTTTTTATAAAAACGTTATTTCTCCTGTTATAAGTCCCATACACAAAATAGCGGACAGGAACGCTGTCAGTGATAGAGACATTCGAATATGCAAAAAACGCTTTTTCAGTTTCATCAGAAAATGAAACAAAGCCAGCACTAGGATAAAAACGAGAAGCACATGAGAAAAAGGTTTTCCGATATAAAGACCGTTGAAAAAACTAATGGCAATGATGATGCAGCTTAATATGAATTGAGAAAGAAAATATGCGATGCGGTTCAATATGAGTTGCTCCGTCCTGTCGGATTCTTTGCAATATAGAAAAGAGCCGCAGATCAGTGCGGCTCTTTGTTTATTTTGTTAAGCTTTTCGTGATAAACTTCAGCTGTCCCTCTAGTGAAATCGGGTCTGAGAAATAGAAGCCGATCGGGTCAATTTTATAGACATGATCATTTTTGACAGCATCGAGGTTTTTCCAAATGGAACTGTCAAATACGCCGCCATCGTCTCCGCCTGATTGCCATGGACCCGCGAAAATGTAATCTCCGGCGAAGTCAGGGAGCTTTTCTAAAGAAATGCTGGTATACCCTGGGCCTTGGTCAATCGCTTTTTCCTTTGTCAGTTTTGTGGCCTGTAAACCAAGATCTTTGTAGACGATGCTTCCGCCTCTTCCGAAATCTTTACCGAATACATAAATGTCTTTGCCGTTTGTTTGCATAATAGAAACTGTTTTGTCACCAATGACTTTTTGAATTTTTGTTTTGGCTGCCGCGACTTTTTTGTCCCACTCGGCAAGCCACTTCTCCGCTTTATCTTCCGTTCCTGTCATTTTTGCGAATTCTTTAAACTGTTCGATGTTATCGAGTTTATCGTATTTCACCGCAACAGTCGGCGCGATTTTTTCGAGCTTTTTAATATCGGCGCCTTGTGTAGTCCAAACGATGATCAGGTCAGGGTTTAAATCAATCACTTTTTCAACAGAAGTGCCGTCTCCGATATTTGTGACACCGTCGGTTTTACCTTTGTAGTAAGGGTTTTTAAATACATTTTCAGGTGCACCGACGACGTTGATGCCCAGTGTTTTGAAGTCTCCGTAGTAGCCGTCAGCCATGACAACCACCCGTTTAGGATGTTTGGGAATTTTTACATTTCCGTTTTCAGCCTTGTATGTAACGGTTTCTTCGTCTTTTGAATCAGAGGAAGAGCCTTTGCTTTCTGAGTGATTTCCGCAGGCTGCCAGCGCTGCAATCAATAAAAGAGCAAAAAAAGCGGCACCAAGCTTCTTGTATGTATGGGTCATATCTCATACCTTCTTTCCAAATAAATAGATGATAAAGAGAATCATTATCACCTGTGATTATACCATCACAAGTGCCAGTTGACACGATATTTTTGCATTCATATTCTCATTTTTATCAAAACGCTCTATTAAATCAGCAGAAAAAAGTGATATACTGAAACAGCAATTGATAATCATTATCATTATCGAAAGGAAGTACGGCTGTTGAGTCACATGAAAAATAAACAGATGATATCAGATGAAGAAATTCAATGGACATCCCGGTCGTTTGGTGCGGTCATTGTGCTTGTTGCGGGGGTATGTTTATTATGCTTCGGCGCGATGCTGTCCATTTCTCTCGGTGCTGCGGATATCCATTTACGGACTGTGTGGGACGCCATCTTTCATTTCCAGCCAAATGAAACCTCACACCAAATTATACACGATCTTCGGCTGCCAAGAACGGCTGCTGCCGCGCTTGTCGGCGCATTGTTAGCCGTGTCTGGGGCGATCATGCAGGGCATGACGAGAAACCCATTGGCGGAGCCTTCTATTATGGGGATAACATCGGGCTCTGCTTTTGCTATTTCGATTGCGTTTGCTTTTTTTCCAGGGCTTTCTGCCTTCGGGCTTGTGCTGTGGTCCTTTGCGGGCGCCGGACTGGGGGCATCGACGGTATTGGGCATCGGCATGTTTTCCAGGGGCGGTCTCACGCCTGTAAAGCTTGCTCTTGCCGGAACGGCCGTCAGTTATTTCTTTACGGGCATTTCAACCGCAATTGCGCTCCGTTTTGATGTAGCACAGGATGTCAGCTTTTGGTACGCAGGCGGGGTAGCGGGTGTGAAATGGTCAGGCGTTCAGCTGCTGGTTATTGCAGGAGCTGTCGGTTTGACGTTTGCGTTTATCATTGCCCGGTCTGTGACGGTGTTAAGCCTCGGTGACGATCTGGCGAAGGGGCTTGGGCAGTATACATCAGCGGTGAAACTGGTTGGCATGCTTGTCGTTGTGGTGTTGACGGGAGCTGCTGTTTCCATTGCCGGCACCATCGCGTTTATCGGACTGATCATTCCTCATATCACAAGGTTTTTGGTAGGGGTTGATTATCGGTGGATTATTCCTTGCTCGGCGGTGCTTGGCGCTGTTTTGCTTGTTTTTGCTGACATTGCGGCCAGACTCGTGAACGCGCCGTTTGAAACGCCTGTCGGCGCGCTGACCTCTCTCATCGGTGTTCCCTTTTTCTTTTATTTGGCACGTCGTGAAAGGAGAGGGCTGTAATGAAAACGAAAAAACCTCTTGTTGTGATAGCAGTAACTTTTCTGCTGATCATGTTTGTCTTTTTTATCAGTCTGAATCTGGGTGTCATTAAAATTGCCCCATTGGAAACGCTCAAGGTCTTTTTCGGCCAAGGAACGGCGCGGGATGAGCTTGTCTTATTTGAGTTCAGGCTGCCGCGAATAATGTTGTCGCTGCTTGTTGGGGCGGGTATTGCTGTTGCCGGAGCCATTTTGCAAAGCGTGTCTCAAAATGATTTGGCTGAACCGGGTATTCTCGGGATTAACGCCGGGGGTTCGCTTGCTGTTGTGCTCTTTATTTACTTTTTTCAAGGGTCAGCATCAGATCTCGGCTTTTTAGGGACGTTTATGCTGCCGTTCAGCGCTCTGGCAGGCGCGTTCCTCGCCGCGTTTCTCATTTATCTTCTGGCTTGGAAAAAAGGTGTGACTCCGATTCGGCTGATCCTAGTCGGAATCGGTGTAAATGCCGGATTTAATGCCCTTTTGCTTATTTTTCAGCTCAAAATGGACCCGCATGACTTTATGCAGGCTGCAGTTTGGATATCAGGCTCGATATGGGGGGCCAATTGGAACATGATCTGGGCGGTACTCCCCTGGATTGTGATCTTGCTTCCTTTTACTTTATATAAAGCACGCTATCTGAACATTTTACAGCTGGGAGACCACTTAGCGACCGGACTTGGCACTGCTGTTGAAAAGGAAAGACGGATTCTCCTTCTGGCAGCGGTCGCTCTTGCCGCATCCTGTGTGGCAGCTGCAGGAGGCATCGCGTTCCTCGGATTAATTGCACCGCATGTGGCAAGGAGGCTTACCGGTCCCCGCCACCAGACGCTTATACCGGTTTCCGCCTTTATCGGCGCGTTTCTGTTTCTTCTGGCTGATACGCTGGCGAGAAATGTATTGGCACCGTCAGAAATTCCGGTCGGACTTGTCATCTCCGTTTTAGGTGCGCCTTACTTTATTTATTTATTGATGAAATCGAATTGAGGAGGGGACCGAACTTGAATTCATTATCAACGGAACAGCTTGGGATCGGTTATGGCGACAGGCTGATTGTAGAAGATTTAAATATATCCATTCCTAAAGGAAAAATAACAACCTTAATTGGGCCGAATGGCTGCGGAAAGTCAACGATATTAAAAACGATGTCCAGAATTATGCGCTCGCATCAAGGTGCCGTTTACTTAAACGGCAATGCGATTCATAAAATGTCTACTAAGGACATTGCGAAGGATATGGCCATTCTGCCGCAGACGCCTGAGGCTCCGAGCGGTTTAACGGTGTACGAATTGGTGTCGTACGGCAGATTTCCGCATCAATCAGGCTTCGGCAGATTAAATGATGAAGACCGCCGCATCATCAAATGGGCACTCGAAGAAACCGGCATGGCGGAATACCATGAGCGTCCGATTGAGGCATTGTCAGGCGGACAGCGTCAGCGCGTGTGGATTGCGATGGCGCTTGCACAAGGGACAGAGCTGCTTTTGCTTGACGAGCCTACAACATATCTCGATCTCGCACATCAGCTCGAAATCCTGCAGCTGCTTGACAGACTGAACAAGGAGCAAGGACGGACGATTTTAATGGTGATTCATGATCTGAATCACGCGGCCCGATTTTCCCATTATATGATTGCGCTCAAAAAAGGCACGGTTATTAAGGAAGGGACCGCACTGGAGGTCATGACGCCGGATATTTTGAAGCGGGTATTCCAGATTGATGCCGAAATCGTCACTGATCCTCGTACAAATAAACCAGTATGCTTAACTTATGACCTGATTAAAACTGAAAAACAGCTTGTTTCTGTGTAAGAAAAATCCTGGTATGACGCCGGGATTTTTTTATTTTTAACCACAAAAATATAATTTTTCTTGCTAATTCCAGATTTTGAAGAAAAAGATTGAAAGTCTATTTGAATTAATAGATAATATTGGTTAGAATGTTTCGAAAATATTACGAAGATTACAGAAAGAGGAGATCATTGTGTCCAAGAAGAAAAAATGGCTTATTGCCGGTTCGATATGTGCCGGTGTGCTCGTACTGGCGGGGATCGGCGCCGGCGGTTTTTACTTTTTTACTCACATGAACCAAGTTGCCGTATCATCGGAGCCTTATGCTGAATCGGTCGCGGTGTATATGGGCGGTGAATCTGAATCTGCCCAATCGTTTTCGGGAAAAGTTGAACCAGAGAAACAGCAAAAAGTATACATAGATTCAGAGAAAGGAAGCATTAAAAAAACGTACGTCAAAGAAGGCGATAAGGTTAAAAAAGGCGATAAGCTTTTCGAGTACGAGGGCGAGGATCATTCTGACGAAATTGAGCAAAGCAATTTACAAACCGAAATGACAAACCTTCAAATCAGCCGCTTGCAAAAATCAATAGCAGAAACTGAGAAGAAGCTAAAGACAGCCGGAAAAGACGAGAAAGCACAGCTTCAAGACGAGCTTGACCAGGCCAATTTTGATTTAAAAACAAGCCAGCTTGAACTGAAGCAGCACCAAAAAGAACTGGCTGCACTTACGAAAAACAAAGGTTCAAATGTGATCACAAGCAAGCATGACGGTATCGTTCAAAGCGTCAATCAGGATATTGCGGACGGCGCAACGGGTGATCAGGCAGCAGGCCCGTATATCCAAATCGTTTCAACGGGCAAATACCTTGTGAAAAGCCAAATCAACGAGCTGTTAATGGACACGATTAAAAAAGGCAGCAAAGTCAGAGTTACGCTGAAAACAGGCGGTGAAGGCGAGTGGAAAGGCAAGATTACTTCAATCGGCAAGCTTCCTGCTGGAACAGGCGAGGGGGAAGAGTCAGAAAGTTATGCTGAAGAGGAAATGAATCCCCAATCCTCTAACTATCCTTTCACTGTTTTATTGGACAGCCATAAGGGCCTTGAAGTCGGCTATCATGTCAATATTGAAGTCATGAGTGACGAAGCAGATGCGAATACCATTAAGCTGCCGTCCGACATGATTATCCAAGATGATGGCGAACCATACGTTTGGAAGACGGATGAGGAGCAGAAAGCGGTTAAACAGCCTGTTGAAATCGGGGAGACAGACGAAAGTGACATGGTCGAAATCAAAAGCGGCCTGACGCCGGAAGATTATGTGATCTATCCTGATCCCGAGGTCAAGGAAGGAAAGCAGGTTACAGTCAATGCTGACACTGAATAATATTTCTAAATCGTACAAGCTGGGCAAAGAAGAGGTGCCGATCTTAAAGCATATTAATCTCACCGTCAAAGCTGGTGAATTTCTGGCCATTATGGGGCCGTCCGGTTCAGGGAAGTCTACGTTAATGAATATTATAGGCTGTTTGGACAGGCCGACCTCCGGAAACTATATGCTGGACCAGATGGATGTATTAAAAGGGAAAGACGGTGCTTTGGCTGACATTCGCAACGAATCGATCGGGTTTGTGTTTCAAACCTTTCATTTGCTGCCGCGCCTTACCGCACTTCAAAATGTCGAGCTGCCGATGATTTACAATAAGGTAAAGAAAAAAGAAAGAAGGCAAAGAGCCTATGAAGCTCTTGAAAAGGTTGGTTTGAAAGATAGGATCTCTTACAAGCCGCCAAAGCTGTCCGGCGGACAAAAGCAGCGGGTGGCGATTGCCAGAGCCCTTGTCAATCAGCCTCGGTTTATTCTGGCAGATGAACCGACCGGGGCGCTTGATACAAAATCAAGTGAACAAATTTTGTCGCTGTTTTCACAATTGCATCGGGAAGGAACAACGATCATTATGATTACCCATGACCCGGACGTCGCCAAAAAAGCCGACAGAACCGTTTTCATCAGAGACGGAGAATTAGTGTTAGACGAGAGAGGGATTAGCCATGCTTGAACATATTCGGATCTCCTTTCAATCTATTTTTTCACATAAGCTGAGGTCGATTCTTACGATGCTTGGTGTCATTATCGGTATAGCGGCGATCATTGCGATCGTCTCTATGCTGAAAGGCCAAAGCGAGCAATTAAAGCAAAGCATGATAGGCATGGGAAATAACGCGATTAATGTTGTGTACCAGCCAACAGGCGGGGAGGAGGAAGGCGGTTACCAGGAGGTTTCTTATACGTCCGCACCCCCTGTATCTGAAGAAACCATTAAGGCAATAAAATCAGACCCGGTTGTAAAAGGATTATCTTTATATTACTTGTCCGAAGGCGCCACCGTTTTTCACTTAACGAACGTTTCTTATCCTCAAGTGTACGGAGTGGATGCTGATTATTTCAATATGTTCCCGATCAGCATCACTGAGGGGAGAAAGCTGGCGGAAAAAGAATTAAACAGCACACACCAAGTGGTTATGATCAATGAGGCCGCAAGAGATGAGCTGTTTCCTGACGGTGACGCTCTGCACAAAAACATTGAGATGAATGGTGTGCCGTTCCGGGTTGCCGGTGTTTTTCATGAAAAGAAACAGGAAGAAAGCATGTTTGATGGCGAATATGCGAATCCGGTTTTATATGTGCCGAAAAAAGTGTGGCCGCTTATTGAAGGATTTGACGCGCCGACACAGATTGCGGTGCAGGCAGACTCTTCTGAGCATATCCAAGAAGCCGGTGTAATGGCCGCGGACCTTCTAAATCAAGGACTGTCAGATGCTGATTTGGAAAAAGCGGAGTACAGCGTGATGGATCTTCAGGAGGTCGCTCAGGAAGTGGAGTCCTTTAACCAGTCATTCGCTCTGCTGCTTGGCGGAATTGCAAGCATCTCACTTTTGGTCGGAGGCATCGGTGTCATGAACATTATGCTTGTTTCAGTGACGGAGCGAACGCGGGAAATCGGAATTAAGAAGGCGCTCGGTGCCAAGCGGCGCGTGATTTTATTTCAATTTTTAACAGAGGCCGTCGTGCTGACAAGTATTGGCGGAATTCTCGGTGTGCTGGCGGGCTTTGGCATCGCTAAACTTATCACGGTGATCTTTCCGATGCCTTTTATCATCTCCGTTCCGGCAGTTATCGGAGCACTCATTTTCTCAATGGCAGTCGGCATTATTTTCGGCTTGCTGCCGTCCATTAAGGCATCGAAGCTTCAGCCTGTTGACGCGCTTCGATATGAATAAAAAGAACGCATCCAATCGGATGGCGTTCTTTTTTTATTTGGGCAGTGCTGAATTGCATTTATCCAAAATAAGAAAAACGGCTGCGAGGATCATTTCTTCTGTGGTTGACAGCCAAATGTTATGAATCATTTGATCTGCCGTATAAGCGGTCATCCATAAAAACAGCAGCTGGACGGTGCCGGCCATAAGGATAAAAGCTCGTTTTCCAGTCTTAAAAAACGTAAAACTATGTATCATCAGCCGTTCAAAAGGTTCAAAGCATAGTCCGAGCACAAGAAATAACACAGCAAAAAGCAGGACATGAGCAGCTGATCGGTAGCTCGTTCCCGCCAAAGAAAAGACACAGAGAATGATTGTAAAATAGCAAAATAACACAGCCGCCGCTGCCAGCACATACTGTACGGCCTGCCGTAATAAATACTTTTGATGTATCACTGGTTCAGCTCCTTATCAGCGCTTGCAGAGAGAGAACGAGCGCTCTCTGCAAGCTGCCAGTTTTTTATTTACTGCTTTTCTTTTTCACAACCGGATGCTTTTCTTTTGAAAGGACATCCGTAAACTCTTTGCCTAAGTCAAGGTGTTCTTGGACGAAGGTTTCAGGAAGCATTGCGAGCCATTGGTTTAAAGACACATCAGCATAATGGTCATCTTTAAAGATTTCTAAAAAGACGAGCGGTTCATCGCCGAGGTTTTCTACGTAGTGGCCCATCGCAAATGGAACATAACCGACATCACCGGCTTGATAGTTAAAGGTTCTCGCATGGCCGTCAGCAGCAAAAACGGTCATTCTCGCTTTACCGGAGATGTAATATTGCCATTCATGCGTATTCGGATGCCAGTGAAGTTCTCTCATGGCGCCTGGTTCCACGGTTACAAGCGCGGATGCAATGGTTTTAGACACTGTAAAGTTTGTCGAATCCGCAATGTACACCTTTCCTCCTTCTGATGCAATCGGCTCCTGTTCAAGAAGGCGGTACGTAAACGGATAAGGCACTTCGCCGTACGGCCCTTCCACAATGTCATCTTTTAAACAGCCGGGCACAGGTTTTTCAAATATATATTTTTCTTTGCCCGGCAAATTGGCGATTTCTTCTTCTGTTACGCCAAAATTAGCGGCAATCACTTCTTTAGGGGTGTGGGCAAGCCAGTCTGTCAGCTGGAACGTGCTGTTTTCAGAGAATGACCCGTCGTCAAATACGAGCAGGAACTCTGCCCCTTCTTCAAGCGCTTGAATCGAGTGCGGCAGGCCTGACGGGAAGTACCATAAATCTCCTTCGCCTACATCATCAATAAAGCTGCGGCCCTTTTCATCCACAATCGTGACGCGTGCTGTCCCGTAGATCATATAAGCCCACTCTGCTTCCTTATGCCAATGAAGCTCGCGAATGGCGCCTGGCTTCAGCCGCATATTAACAGAAGCCAGGTTTTCTGAAATCGGCAGCTCACGTACGGTAACTTCACGGGCGTACCCGCCTTTTTCCAAACGGTTATGAGTATCTGAGAAAGAAAACTTCATATTTTCAACGGTGCCATGATCGGTTTCCGGCGGTACGAGCATATCGGGATTCTGCCGGTCCCTTTCAATATTACGCGGGATTTTCACTGTCGCTCCCTTATCTCCTCTGATTGGCTGGGGAATGTCGTTTTGTTTTTTCATTTTCCTGTCTCCTCCTTAAAAATAATTGTGGCGCAGAAAGAGAATGTGAAAGGCCTTTCGTTTTCCCTTCTGTCTTGTTAAGTGAAAAAAAACGATGAAAAGTCAACTTCGATACAAAATTAATGTTTCGCTTTTTGATCTTTCAGCTCTGTCATCAGTTCAATGAGCTGATCGAATTTTTTCTCGAAACGGGTCAGCAGGTACATTGCGATCAGTGCCGGGAACCCGAGATTGCTGATCTGCTTGACGACTTCCTCTACAAAAACCTGATCCATGAAAAACACCTCCCTCCTTTTTGTGCAGTCATGTAAGTAAGTGAAGGGAATCCAAGAAATCGTAAACCATGACTGGAAGGTTTGCTTCAGCAAACGCTAGTCTGAAAGTAGTAGTTTACTTTTTTTTGCTTTCCTTCATTTAATTTAGTAGGGAGGCGGTTTGATGGACTATCAAGGTCTGTTGCGATCGAAATGTAAGGAGATTATGAAGCATCCCATCGTGAAGCATTTTTTGAGCAACCCTCAGCATTACCGTTTGTTCAAAAATGTAATGGAAAACCCGAATGAAAAGGATGCAAAATCGTTGGACGAGCAATTCAAGCAATTTTATAAAGAGATTCGCATCGTCAAGTATATGAATTCAATGATTCGGATTTTTTCCATCGATTTTGATAAGCGGGTTCGCAAAAATCAAAAACGGTATCCGCTGACGGTTGATCATCCGGAAGCAGGAGAACGACTTCCTGCCGAAGCGGGAAGTGACGCGTTTGAGGAATTTTTAGACCTGCAGGATGATTTGAGCCAGCATGTCCAGGATTATCAGCTTTATCAAGCGATTCAGAATCTGACTGACAAACAAAAAAGCGTACTGACAAAAGTCTATCTTCACGGTGCCACGATGCAGGAAATCGCTGATTCATTAGGTGAGTCCCGGCAAAATATCTCTAATATTCATAAAAAGGGATTAGAAAATATCAGAAAGCAGCTAGCGGCGCAAAAAAAGGGGGAAAAGTAAACTGTGAGCGGCCAGTTTGAACATAATAGGAATAAAGATGAAATGTACGACATTGAGCATCTGATTGCATGCTTTTCACCGATGATCAGAAAAAAACTCAGCAATACGTCCTATCAAGAGAGAGAAGATTTGGAGCAGGAGCTGAAAATCAAAATGTTTGAAAAGGCTGATATGCTTCTGTGTCAGGATGTTCCGGGATTTTGGGAGTTTATTCTGTATATGGTAGACGAGAACTCATAACGATACCTCATTCTAAGAAAAACGGGAACATTTTGCAGGTTCCCGTTTCCTGCTGTTCACCCCCGTCAAGAGCCCTCCTATTCAAAAATGTACCAAAAAGAAACGATATAATGATAAGATGAAAAAAAAACAGTGACAGAAAGGAACATAAAAGTGGAAAATGCGTCAATTTTAATCGTAGACGATGAGAAAGCGATTGTGGATATGATCAAACGCGTTCTCGAAAAAGAAGGTTATCGACATATACTGGATGCGGCAAGTGCAGAGGAAGCCATTCCGGTTGTCAAGACAAATAAGGTTGATTTAATCGTATTGGATGTCATGATGGGCGGAATGACCGGTTTTGAGGCGTGCACATTAATCAGGGAGTATTCAGACGCCCCGATTTTTTTCCTGACGGCGAGATCATCGGACGCTGACAAATTATCGGGTTTTGCGGTCGGAGCTGATGATTATATTACAAAACCATTTAATCCGCTGGAATTAGCCGCGCGGATCAGAGCGCATTTAAAGCGTACGTATCAGTCGAATGCAGCTGAATCAAACAAAACCTATACATATGATTACTTTACATTTTCTCCGCAAAATGCCGAGCTGATTGTGGGCGGGGAAACTGTAGCCTGTTCGGCTCAGCTTTTGCAGCTGCTTCAGTATTTTTGCGAACATCCCAATGTGGTGCTTTCTAAAGATCAAATTTATGAAAAAGTATGGGGCTATCCTTCGTACGGAGATAACAATACCGTCATGGTTCATATCCGTAAGCTCCGGGAAAAAATTGAGCGTGACCCGAGCAATCCGGAATATATCGTAACCGTTCGCGGTCTCGGATACCGTTTTATCCCGAGTCCAGAAGGAAACGGAAAGCGCCCATGAGGTTAAGGTGGAAGTTTCTGTTTCACTTTTTCGGGCAGATGCTGATTGTTATCCTTCTTCTTTCGATCATGCTTGTGGCTTCCTTTTTCTATTTAGACGCGCGATTCAGCGATGCGGAATCCAATTCAGGGCTGACAAAGGCAACGACTGACACGCTTGAGGCGTATCTCGATGTAAACGAAGACGGGTCATGGGAAGTGGACGATTTTCTGAAGAAATCTGTTGATAAACAGCACGGCTGGATGCAAATCATTGATTCTAATGGGAAAACGGATTATTCCTACAGCGTGCCGAAAGACGTGCCCGGCACCTACACCAAGAAGGAGCTTTTGTCTATTTATAAAAGCAAGAAGCTTGATAACTATAAGCTGAATTATTGGGCAATCAATATTGAAGACAAGTCGTACCTCCTCTTGTTCGGCTGGAAATCAAAGAGCGAACAGCTGCTGACTTCCATTGAAAGCCGTGAACCCTCCATCGACTCTTTGTCACAATATAAGTCCAGTACAATTGACTATATTAAGCGTGAAAAAGGAGCCGTGTATCTGTTAGACAGAAACGGGAACATACTCGACAGCATTAACAGCAAGAAAAGCGAAAGAAAAACGATGAACCAGCTGGAGCTTCTCAAATACAGCTCTAAACCATGGAACTATAAACGGGAGATTTCTGTTAAATTCCTCGATCAAAACAGGTGGATGGTCGCTTCGGTGCCAAACCCTGTCTATATTACTGACCAGGAGTTTAATAAATCGTTTCTGAGGGTTGTCCTGAAAGCAATGTTTCTGATTATGGGCGTTCTGATTCTTTATATATTCTGGATGACTGCCTGGTATATGTTCAGATTCGGCTTGCCGATTTTTCATACAATCAAATGGCTTGTCAATCTATCAAAAGGGAAGCTTGAAGAACCGAAAAACCGTAAAGGGCGCCCTGTCAGTAAAAACAAAAAGGGAAAAATCAAACAGCCGTACCGCTTCTTCGGTGAGATATTTGAATCTATGGATCAGCTGACTGAAACGCTGAGACAGGATAAGACAAACAGAGAAAAAATCCAGGCGACACGGGAAGAATGGATCGCCGGTTTGTCTCATGATTTAAAAACACCCCTCAGCAGCATTTACGGTTATAGCATGATGCTTGAATCGAAGCAATACGACTGGTCTCCTGAGGAAGTGAAAGAAATGGGACAGGTTGTCAGAGAGAAATCGGAATACATGTCAAAGCTGATCGAGGACTTAAATTTAACGTATCGTCTGAAAAATGATGCTCTGCCGATGGAGAGAAAGCTCACGAACCTCATTCCGTTTTTTAAAAATGTCATTGAGGACTTCAAGAAAAATCCGTTTTCTGAAGGATATGATATTTCATTTGTATCAAGAGAAGAGCATATTGAATTTGCGCTGGATGAAGCCTGGTTCAGACGCATTCTGGAAAATCTGCTCGGAAATGCTGTGAAGCACAACGATAAAGGAACAGCGATCCAGGTGGTTCTTGAACAGACAAAAAATCATATTTCATTGAAGGTCAAAGACAATGGAAAAGGAATGGACGAGGAAACGATTACCCATTTATTTAACCGTTATTACAGAGGAACCAATACGAAAGATCCGGCTGCCGGGACGGGGCTTGGACTGGCGATTGCCAAAGAGCTGGTGCACCTGCATAACGGAACGATTCACGTCAACAGCAGGATCAATATTGGCTCCGTCATTACCATCCTTTTCAAAAAAGAATAAGGCGTGTGGTTTGGACACCTCTTTGCCGGGAATAACAATATATAGACTGAAGCTAAAGAGGTGTTACACATGGATGCAATATTAGAAGCAGACACTAGGGCAGTAATCGGTGAAGGTCCGTTATGGGATGAAGAAAACGGCCGTCTATACTGGGTTGATATTTTAGGAAGCGAGCTCCATATTTTCGATCCTAAAGAAAAAATCAATCGTTCGGTCAAATTTACATCCTTTGTGACGGCGCTTGCGAAATATTCAAAGGATGAGCTGATCATGACGATGAAAGACGGTTTTTACCTGTATCATCTTCATGATGACAGTCTTGAAAAAATCAAACAGCCGAAGGATATGCATGAGAGCCTTCGGTTTAACGACGCCAAATGTGATCCGTACGGAAGGCTTTGGGCAGGAACGACGAGCATGGAAGGCGAACAAAAACAAGCCTCGCTTTACCGTTTGGACACAGATGGCAGCCTTGTCAAAATGAAAGATCAAGTTTCAACCTCGAACGGTTTGGATTGGGATCGCGAACGCAGCCTGATGTACTACATTGACACGCCGACGCAGGAGATTGTGTGCTATCAATACGATCCCGAAAGCGGAAACGTCTCAAACCCAGAAACCGTCTATCGTTTTGAAAAATCGGATGGACTGCCGGATGGCATGACAATTGATCAAAACGGCATGCTGTGGGTGGCGCTGTTTGGCGGGAGCCGTGTGGTTCACATTGATCCTTTTCAGAAAAAAGAAATTGATTCAATAAGTGTTCCGGCCAAATATGTCACGTGCTGTGCGTTCGGCGGCCAGGACATGAGAACCCTTTACATCACAACAGCTACTGAACAAATGACAGAAACAGAAAGATATGAACAGCCTCATGCGGGCGGATTGTTTTCAGCCCAACTTGAAACGGGCGGATACCAGCCGGTTCCATTCGCTGGGGAGTTATAAAAAAAACGCATCCGAAAACGGATGCGTTTTTGTATTTAAAGTGAACGGATAATTCCGCCTTCCACACGCTGTGCCGTGCCGTTAATGGCAGATGCAGCGTCAGATGCGAGGAATACAATTGTGCTCGCGACTTCTTCGGCTGTTGCGTATCTTTGAATGAGTGAAGTCGGCTCATTCACTTTGAAATAGTCTTTCACAAATGTATCTGTATCCTGGCCGGCTGCCTTTGCGGCGCCCTCCATATAGGAAGCAACGCCTTCTGTCCAAGTAGGTCCCGGGAGCACTGAATTAACCGTAACCTTTGTGCCCTTCGTCATTTCAGCCATTCCTCTGGACAGGCTGATCAGCGCTGTTTTGGTCATTGAATAAGGAATCATAGTCGGAAGCGGTTTGACGCCTGCTTCACTTGCGATATTCAAGATGCGGCCGCTGTTTTTGACAAGCATCTTTGGAAGGAAGTGACGGCTTGTCCGAACAGCGCTCATCACGTTTACTTCAAAATATTGATTCCATTCTTCATCCGTTACCTCGGCGAAATCCTTCACTTCAAAGAAACCGAGATTGTTGACAAGAACATCTATATCACCGATCTGCTTCACTTTTTCAAGAAAAGCTGCTGCTTCATCCGGTTTTGATAAGTCAGCGGCTGCTCCATGCACCGTTCCATATGAAGAAAGCT
Organism: Bacillus sp. AF23; assembly: GCF_020861455.1. Lineage (NCBI taxonomy): Bacteria > Bacillati > Bacillota > Bacilli > Caryophanales > Bacillaceae > Bacillus > Bacillus sp. AF23. The sequence continues at coordinate 233,301 of NZ_JAJHVY010000030.1, read as the reverse complement.
CTTCAACCGTGCGATCGACTGTCTCTTGTTTTCGGCCATTGACTATAACGGCTGCCCCTTCTTGCAAAAAGCTTTTCGCTGCGGCTTTCCCGATGCCGGAAGTTGAGCCTGTGATTAAGACAAGCTTGTCTTTAAGCTGTAAGTCCATAAGAATCATTCCTTTTTTATTGATCATGCTACTTAGTATACAAGATGAAATTTAGTGTTTACGAGAATTTTGCTTCCATACATGCAGCGGCGGAAAAGTCATTCATACTGCATATACAAGCCTGTCAGCCATATAGTATAATAACTCCGAAAAAGGATACGAATGTCAAACAGGTGCCGGTACGTGAAAATAGCCGGCTTAATAGGGAAACCGGTAAAAGCCGGTGCGGTCCCGCCACTGTAATTGGCCTTTGCGCCAAAAGCCAGGATACCTGCCTGTTTGATAAACACGAAGTCTGCGAGGACAGATGATGTGTAAACAATAGGCTTTTTTGTTGTTTACAGCGTCTTTACCATCGTAGAGATGCTTTTTTAGTTCATTTAGGAGGAAAGGGTATGAAAAAATTAGCCGGAATATGGACGGCGCTACTGCTGACCGCCATTATGATTTCAGGCTGCGGCAATGCGGCAGGTGAGAAGGATTCCAATGCGAAGCAAAAGACAGCTGCGTCTGAAGCGTTCCCTGTAACAATTGATGATGCGTCAAACCAGGATGTTACCATCAAAAAGGAGCCGAAAAAAATTGTTTCGTTAATGCCGAGCAACACGGAAATTACATATGCTCTCGGACTCGGTGACAAAGTGGTCGGCGTCACCACAAACGATACATATCCAAAGGAAGTCAAACAGGTTGAGAAGGTTGGGGATATGAATGTAAACGTCGAGAAAGTCATTTCTCTTAAACCTGATCTCGTTCTCGCTCATGAATCTTCCATGTCAGCTTCAGCAGATGCCATCAAGCAGCTGAAGGACGCTGGCATTGCTGTGCTGACTGTCAATGATGCACAATCATTCGCAGAGGTATACAAATCAATCGAAATGATCGGTGAAGCTGCCGGAGCTGAGAAAAAAGCGGGCCAACTGGTCAACAGCATGAAATCAGACCTGCAGGAGATTAAAGAAAAAGCGAAATCCATTTCAAAAGACGAGGAAAAAAGCGTCTTTATTGAGGTTTCGCCTGATCCTGACATTTACACAACCGGAAAAGACACGTTTATGAATGAAATGCTGAATGTCATCCATGCTAAAAACGCTGCAGCGGATCAAAAAGGCTGGGTGCAAATGACAGACGAGGCCATCGTAAAGCTGAATCCAGACGCCATTGTCACAACGGACGGTGTAAAAGCGGATGCGGTGGAAAAACGCGATGGCTGGAGCGGAATCAATGCTGTGAAACATCATCGCGTTTATGATGTTGATCCTGATCTCGTCACACGTTCAGGTCCGCGTCTGATCGAAGGGGTCGAAGAACTTGCGGAAAGCATCTACCCGGATACGTTTAAAGAATAATCGTTTTGCTGCTTATAGCATCAGTTTCTTATTTTTAGCTGCCAGTATCATATTGGGCATTTCCTGCGGCAGTCTGCCAATTCCGATATCCGCCATCTTTCATATCTTTTGGCATGAAGGTTTTGGCGGCTCTGCCGGCTCCTATGATCCAATGTATACAAATATTATGATGAATATCAGACTGCCGAGAGTCTTGCTGGCCGCCCTTGTGGGGGCGGCTCTTTCTATCGCAGGGGCTGCTTTTCAGGGACTTTTAAAAAATCCGCTCGCTGATCCGTATACGCTCGGTGTTTCGTCCGGTGCTTCCGTCGGGGCGGTTTCAACCTTATTTTTTGGACTGCAGTTCCCCGTCATCGGAGGCTTTACACTGCCGGTTGTAAGTGTAGCTGCAGCGCTTGTCACGATTGTGGCTGTTCTTTCGTTCAGCCGCCTCGTTCACGCTTCGATGTCTGTCTCTACGCTTATTCTGACCGGTGTCATCATCAATTCATTTTTGGGCGCATTTATTTCTCTCATCATTGCTCTGACAGGTGATAATTTGCTGCCGATTGTGCATTGGCTGCTTGGCAGCGTCTCGATGAGAGGCTGGAGCTACGTTGCCCTGTTTCTCCCGTTTTTTCTTTTAGGAACCGTGATCCTGATCATAAACGGAAGAGAACTCAACGTGATGACCTATGGAGAGGAGAAAGCAAGGCTTCTCGGGGTCAGCGTCCAGCACAGAAAAATGCTGATTTTAATTGCAGGGTCACTGCTGACAGGCAGCGCTGTGGCTGTATCCGGCACCATTGGCTTTGTCGGGCTTGTGATTCCGCATATCACAAGATTGCTGTGGGGAACGGATCACCGGCATTTATTGCCGCTGTCTGCCTTGCTTGGCGCGGGATTTCTCGTTTTGGCCGATCTGCTTTCGAGAACAATGATTGAACCGGTTGAACTGCCGATCGGCATTATTACAGCCTTAGCGGGAGCTCCTGTTTTCGCTCTGATTTTAATTCGGCAGCATCGCGGGGGGAGAAGCTTATGATCAAGGCAGAGGGGCTGTCGGGAGGTTACGGAGGCAGCCGGCTGATTAAAAATATCAGTTTAACAGTGAAGAAGGGAGAATTTCTTGGCATTCTCGGACCGAACGGGAGCGGAAAAACAACACTGCTTCACTTGCTGACAGGAACACTTCCGGCAATAGAAGGCTCCGTTTGTCTGGCTGGCAAACCACTCACTGAATATAAACCGAAGAAACTGGCGCAAATGATGGCAGTTCTGCCGCAAAAAACAGAGCAAGCCTTTAGCTTCACTGTCAAAGAAACCGTATCCTTCGGCAGATATCCATTTCAAAAAGGGCTGTTCAGCCAGCAGACTGAAGAGGATGAAGCCATTATTCGGAATGCGATGGAACAAACAGGGGTACTCGCTTTCGCTGAGAAATCGATTCGTGATCTAAGCGGGGGCGAACAGCAGCGGGTTTATTTGGCTCAAGCACTGGCGCAGCAGCCGCGTATTTTATTTTTAGACGAACCGACTAATTTTCTGGATTTGGCCTATCAAAAAGAACTGCTCGATCTTATCAAGCGCCTGACGAGAGAAAATGGGCTGACTGCTGTCAGTGTTTTTCACGATCTGAACACCGCTAGCCTGTACTGTGATGAAATCGTCTTTATAAAAAACGGAACAGCCGGACCTAAGCAAAAACCGGAAACCGCCATCACAGAAGAGCACATTCAGGCGTTGTATAACACGAAAGTCAGCACTTTCATCCATCATCAATTGCCTAAACCGCTTATTGCAATTCAGCCTGAAAACAGCGACCTAAAGCAGCCGGCGATTCCGTTTGAAACTTTGCTGCAAGTGCGGCGCGACGAGATCCTCTTGCAAACGGAAATCCCGCTCCGCACGCTGGCTTCTGCTCCTGTCGGTTCAGGCTTTTCTTGGAACCGGACGTTTCTCCATAAACGGCTGCCTGCCCAGTCTGATCAAAAAGAGGAGCTTTCAGCCTATTTATCTGAAAACGGCTTTTATCCGCAGGAAACCTGTGCGATGGCCTCCTCCGGCAGACTTGACCGGCTTGTGTGCCGTACGTTTGAAGACGAAGAGCTGTCCGTTTGTATTTGTGTCATGTCCGGCTTTTCGATATGGATTTTGATCAACGGCTTTGCGACAGACCAATTCTTTGTCAGGGCTGTCATGGGGGCGGAAGCCGAGCGGATGAAAGTGCTGGGCGGTGAACAGGATGAACATGGAGAAATCCTCGTTGCAGCGACACAAACTGAAGAGATATCTTCAGAAACCATAGAAAAACGGCTGAATCAATTGATTAGTTTTGGGACTGCTGAATGTGTGCGGGAGGCTGCGGACCTGCTTGAATAAGTCTGTAAAGGAGACAGATATGATGAAACTATATACAAAAACAGGCGATAACGGGCAAACAAGTTTAATCGGAGGCAGAACAGACAAGGACAGCCTCCGAGTAGAAAGCTACGGCACGATTGATGAGCTGAACAGTTTTGTCGGACTGGCTTTGGCTGAGCTTTCCGGGAAGCGCGGCTTTGAGGATCTAACGGCCGAGCTGCTCAACATTCAGCACGAGCTCTTTGACTGCGGGGGCGATCTGGCAATCATCACAGAAAAAAGAGACTATAAATTGAAGGAAGAATCCGTCTCCTTTTTAGAAATGCGCATTGACGCCTATACAGAAGAGGCACCTGACCTAAAGAGATTTATTCTTCCGGGCGGATCAAAGGCCGCTTCGCTTCTCCATGTGGCGCGCACCATTACAAGGCGGGCGGAACGCCAAGTGGTGGCGCTGATGAAAACGGAAGAGATCCATGAAATGGTGCTCCGTTATCTCAATCGATTGTCCGACTATTTCTTTGCCGCAGCACGGGCTGTCAACGTGAGAAGCGGTATTGACGATGTGGAGTATGAAAGAAGCGCTATTGTGTTTCGCGATCGAAACAGCAGCGGATCATAAAAAACATTATTGAAAAGCTGGCATTCTCAGTACATGCCGGCTTTTTATTTTTTTTCATTTTGTCAATTTCCCTTTTTACGACAAAAAATGAACCTTATGAATTATTGACTGAAAAATGGAAAAATGAGATATTGTAACAAATTGATGTAAAAAATAGGCAGTGGGGGGGGCTCTGATAGATGGTGAGACTCATTGAAAGTGATAGCGTCTGGAAGAGAAATTTTAACTTTCTTTTTTTCTCAAGAATAGTCAAGATTTCCGGCGATATGTTCGCATTTAATTCGATATTATGGTTTTTGATTTTTGACGGTGAAGGTGCGATCGGAACTGCTTTATTGATTGCTGTCACCTTTTTGCCGGAAGCCGTTTTAGCACCTGTGACGGGTCCTTTCATGAAGCAGAATACATTGAAATTCTGGATGTACTTTTCAGACCTGACAAGAGCCGCGGTTGTTTTAATCATTCCGATCTGCCATTTCGGCGGATTCTCTCCGCTGTGGTTTGTTATGACTCTTATGATTGTGCATTCAGCTACTGGCGCTGCCTACAATCCTGCTTCCATAGCTTTAATCCCTCAAATTGTAGATGAAAAGGGCATTCAAAAAGCAAATGCTGTGCTGCAGTCGTCCGCCCAAATTGTCCGGCTTGGAGCTGTGACACTATGCGGCGCTCTCCTTACGTTTATCAGTCCTTCATATACAATGCTTATGGCTCTCGTACTTTATCTTATTTCTGGTTTTCTTGTTCTCTTTATCAAATACACTGCTGTTGAAACAAAATCGGAATCAGCGGCCGTTGCACAGAGAGGTACATATTTTGGCAGACTGAAACGCGGTTTTGTCCTTGTCAGAAAACACCAAATCTTATATCCGCTCGCTATCTATTGTATTTTTATGAATTTCGCGGCAGCCCCTTGGGAAGCGCTCTCCGCTGTGTATGTTGCGGAGGATTTAAACGGACAGCCGATTGTATATTCGCTATTAAAAGCCACCACCGCAATAGGCGCGTTTTTATTGGGATTTGTACTGACAAAAGTAAAAGTAAACAAGTACGGACTGCTTTTCGTAACGGCAGGCATTATTGAAGGGTTCGCATTCTTTATTACAGGAATGAATACCTTTTTGCCGCTCGTCTTTTTCGCCGCCTTTACTTTTGGCGCTGCAGTCAGTGCGATCAATGTTCCCGAGTATACGATTATACAGACATCTGTCGATAGCGAGGACCAGCCGCAAGTTTATGCCGTCATACATATGATCTCAAATATTTCGATTCCGGCCGGCGCTGTCATTTGCGGATATGCCGCAAATGCTTTTGGTTCAGGAAATGTGATCGCTGCCGGGGGAGTTGTGGAAATTATCGCGGGTATCGGAATCCTTCTGTTTACAAAGCTGGCCAAAGCAGAACAATCCGATTTGGTAAAAGAAAGGGAAGCAAGTGTTCATCTGTAAAGGTTTTTGAAGAAGCCATGCCTCGTGCATGGCTTTTTTTATGCCGCTGGGTCCGGTGCTGTCTACGACTCTGGTCTTATCCAAAAATCAATCTCTGATTCGTTTTGCTCATCTGCTGTTTTGTATAAGATGAAGACAAGGAAAACGAAAGGAGGATCTGCATGAAGATCAACAAGAAAACGATAGGCGGATTCTTATTAATTGTATTTGGAATCTCCGTCTTTTTTGGGGGAGGCAGCTTCGGCTTTATCATTCCGCTTGCGATCGGGGGCTTGCTGACATACGCGGGAATCAAAAGATTCGCAGCGGGCAAAACCATCACAGGTATTATCTTGGGCGGAATCGGGGCGATGATGCTCATTTGCTCACTGCCGTTTCTCGTCGGAATTGCACTCGCAGCCGCTATGGTGTATTACGGCTGGAAACTGATGAAAAACGGATCCGCGGAAAGCGATGTGTCAGGCTTTGATCCTGAACCAGCTTCTGCCGGCTACCAGTCTCATTTTGATGACGAGTGGGAAAATTTCTTAAAGAAAAAATAACACATGATATAAGGAGGAATAACGGTATGGTATTAAAAAGAATGAGAGATATGTTTGTTGCGTCAGTTCATGAAGGCTTGGATAAAATGGAGAACCCTAAGGTGATGCTGAATCAATACGTTCGTGATATGGAAAGCGATATTGCAAAAGCAAAACAAACGCTCGTCAAACAGCATACGATTGCCTTTCAATTTAAGAAAAAATATGAAGAAGCAAATGAAGTGGCTGGAAAGCGTAAGAATCAAGCTCAGCTCGCTTTTGATGCCGGTGAAGAAGAGCTTGCGAAAAAAGCGCTGACAGAAATGAAGTATTTAGAGGGAAAGGCAGCAGAGCACAAAGCTTCCTACGAACAGGCAAGCAGCCAGCTGGCTGAGCTGAAAGAACAGCTGGCCACACTTGAAACAAGACTTCAGGACGTAAAGGATAAAAAACAGGCGCTGATTGCCCGGGCAAACGCGGCAAAAGCAAAAGAGCATATGAACGCGACATTCGACAAAATTGACAGTGAAAGCGCGTATCGTGAATTTCTGCGGATTGAAAACCGAATTGAGGAAATGGAAATCCGTGCTGATTATTCGAAATCAGCGGAAGCCGGCACAGAATCGAGCCGAAGTGAATTTGCGGGTGAAGTAGAAGCTGAAATCGAAAAGATGCGGGAACTCTCATTGAAAAAATCAGATCAAACATCACATGCAGCAAATGAATAAGCGGGACAGGGAAGGGTTTTCGTCAAGTCCTTCCCTTCCGCACGTATCAATTCACAGGCTTTTCCTTTATAATAGAATGAATGAGAAGGATGAAAACAAATGAAAAAAATGCTGGGCAAACTGCTGATCATTGCCGGTATTCTTATTTTTTCCGCAGTTGTAATCAAAGACGTGCTTGCTGAAGGTCTTTCATTCATAAACGGCACTGAAGCTGATTCAGCCAGTGCTTCACCGCATGAGATCGAAAGCGTAATCATTGAATCGGATCACAAGAATGTGAAGATCATAGCGGAAGAACGTAATGACATATCAGCAACCATCTCAGGTGACTCCGGGAAATTGTTTGTGGCTGAAAAGAGAAGAAAGCTGGAGCTGACGGCAAAGGAAAAAGAATTTCAATTTTTGAATGGATTTCATCGCTCTTCCCTTGTCGTCCGCATTCCATACACGTACAAAGGCGGGTTGGTTGTGAGAACATCAAGCGGCGACGTGTCTGTAGCCGGAAACAAACATCTCGCGCTTTCCGAGCTGAACGCAGCATCTGCAAGCGGAAATATGGACGTAACGGGTATCCGCCTTCAGGAGCTGAAGGTGAAGGGCTCTTCCGGGGATGTGTCGATATCAAATACAGACGCTAAAACAGCCGGCATCCGCTTAACTTCAGGCGACGCAAACTTGGACGGTGTTTCAGGCTCACTTGATGTACGGATGACATCAGGAAACTTTCGCGCGGATTTAGAAAAGGTAGCAGGCTCTTCAGCTGTCACATTAACGAGCGGTGATGTGAATCTGGAGCTTCCCGAAAACGGCAGTTTCAAAGTCAATGCGGCTTCAGAGAGCGGAAGCGTCAGTTCGGCGTATCCATTTGCTGATACAGCACATAAAGATCATCATCAAATCACAGGCTCACATGGAAGCGGCCAGCATCTAGTCGATATTAAAACAGACAGCGGGGATGTAGCGATACAGTAGCATCTGGCAGAAGAAAGGAGGCGGAACAACCAGAATGACAAAAAAACAGCTTCTTGGACTTATGATTGCTTTATTTGGCATCAGTATGTTTTTGCAAATTATCGGAATAGGCGATCTGCTGTTTTGGCCGCTCTTTTTTCTGATTGCCGGCTATTTTTTAAAAAAGTACTCCCGTGACTGGCTTGGGTCCGTCATGTATATCTTTGCCGCTTTCTTATTTTTGAAAAATCTGTTCAGCATCACCTTTAACTTATTTGGCTACGCGTTTGCCGCATTTTTAATCTACGCAGGCTACCGGCTTGTGAAAGGAAAGCCAATTTTTGAACCGAATGAGAAGCCTATCGACTTAACGAAAAAAGAAAAACAGTCCGAGCCTCCTAAAGATGTGAAACACCCTGACATGCGAAGCTTTTTTATCGGCGAGCTGCTGATGATGAAGCAGCCGTTTGATCTGAATGATTTAAATGTATCGGGTTTTATCGGCGATGTGAAAATCGACTTGTCAAAAGCGATGATTCCGGAGGGAGAGAGCACGATTGTCATCAGCGGAGTGATCGGAAACGTTGATATTTATGTTCCATCAGACCTTGAAGTGGCTGTCAGCTCGTCCGTTTTTATCGGCGACATTAATCTGATCGGCTCGAAGAAAAGCGGATTAGGCACAAAGGTATACGCCGCGTCTTCTGATTTCAGCGAGTCCAAACGCCGGGTAAAAGTATCCGTCTCCCTATTTATCGGTGATGTGGATGTGAAATACGTATGAGAAAAAAACTGCTTGCCAGTCTCCAGTGGCGCGCCATTCGCATGACAACGGGAATCAGTCTGCTCCTTTTTGTCTGCTTGATTTCTTTTATGATGGTTTACTATCGGCTCGATCCGTTTGTGCTGCTGTCGTCAAGCTGGTTCGGGATTCCATTTATCCTGATTTTGGTGCTGGTCAGCCTTACGATCGGTTTTGCGTCAGGCTACATGTACGGCAACCGGCTGAAAACAAGGGTCGATACATTGATCGAATCGATTTTAACATTTGAAAACGGTAACTTCGCTTATCGAATACCGCCGCTCGGGGACGATGAAATCGGGCTTGCAGCCGATCAGCTGAATGAAATGGCGAAGCGGGTTGAACTTCAAGTCGCTTCCCTGCAAAAGCTTTCAAATGAACGGGCTGAATGGCAGGTGCAAATGAAGAAATCGGTCATTACAGAAGAACGCCAGCGATTGGCAAGAGACCTGCACGATGCTGTCAGCCAGCAGCTCTTTGCGATATCCATGATGACCTCCGCTGTATTAGAACACGTAAAAGATACGGATGATAAAACTGTGAAACGGATCAAGATGGTAGAGCACATGGCGGGAGAAGCCCAAAATGAAATGAGGGCGCTGCTGCTCCATTTAAGGCCAGTGACGCTCGAAGGGAAAGGGCTGAAGGAGGGTCTCACGGAGCTTTTGGACGAGTTCCGGAAAAAACAGCCGCTTGATATCGAGTGGGACATTCAGGATACACCGATTTCCAAAGGAGTAGAGGATCATTTATTCAGGATCGTACAGGAGGCTCTTTCGAATGTATTCAGGCATTCAAAAGCCTCAAAAGTATCCGTAATCCTCGGCGCAAAGAATAATCAGCTGCGGCTGAAGGTTATTGATAACGGAAAAGGATTCAAGATGGACCAGGTAAAAGCGTCATCCTACGGCTTGAATTCGATGAAAGAACGTGCAAGCGAAATCGGCGGAGTCGCCGAGGTGATCTCGGTTGAAGGAAAAGGCACACAAATCGAAGTAAAGGTCCCGATTTTCCCGGAAGAAAAAGGAGAGAACGAACGTGATTCGAGTATTGTTGATTGATGATCATGAAATGGTCAGAATGGGGCTCGCCGCTTTTTTGGAAGCACAGCCCGATATTGATGTCATCGGCGAAGCATCTGATGGCAGCGAGGGTGTACAGCTTGCTGTTGAATTAAAGCCTGATGTGATTTTAATGGATCTTGTCATGGAAGGCATGGACGGCATTGAAGCGACAAAGCAAATTTGCCAGAAGCTTTCCGATCCGAAAATTATTGTGCTCACAAGCTTCATTGATGATGACAAAGTGTACCCGGTTATTGAAGCGGGAGCGCTCAGCTACTTATTAAAAACGTCAAAAGCGGCCGAAATCGCTGATGCGATCCGTGCCGCAAGCAAGGGAGAGCCAAAGCTTGAATCAAAAGTGGCGGGGAAAGTATTATCCCGGCTGCGCCACTCAGGCGAAAACGCGCTCCCGCATGAATCCCTCACGAAACGGGAGCTTGAGATTCTCTGTCTGATTGCAGAAGGAAAAACAAATAAAGAAATTGGGGAGGAGCTGTTTATCACGATCAAAACAGTCAAAACCCACATCACCAATATTTTATCAAAGCTGGATGTCAGTGACCGGACACAGGCGGCGGTTTACGCACACCGAAATCACCTCGTCAAATAGGCGTCCGCTATTTGGACGCGCCCTTCGTCCCGAAGTCTCTGACAACCACATTGACGCGGTAGTCTATTTCCGCATTGCTGAAATAATCATCCCATTTTTTTGAAATCTTTTTCCACTTCTGAGGATAATGGATTCTGACCTCGTTTCCCAATCCGATCACGTCCGCTTTGATATCTTTCTGCAGTTTGTCTGTAATAAATGCTGTTACTGTTTCTTCTAATCGTTTTTCGACTGTCTTTTCAATTTCTTTGATATACGAGTCCTTAAAGGAATCTTCATCAGGATTCCAGTCCTCGGATAAACGCCCTTCAATATTGCGTGTGACGGTGAATTTGAACTTTCCGTCCTTGTAGGATGTCTTGATCTTACGATTGCTGGAGTACACTTCGTAAGAAAAAAGATTGCCATTATGCCTCATATCAATGACGCCTCCTTCGACAGTGCCTGTAAATAAGTTGATATTTTGAACCTCAACCGTAGTTAAATTCCGGTACCATAATTTGTCTTTGATGATTGTGGCCCCGTTTATCGCGAGTTTGCCGTTTTCCTTACCGACATGAGGGATGAGGAACGAATCGTCAGAGGTCAAATGTTCTGAGATCTCCCCCAATGTAACAGGCTCCATCATTCTGATCGTGACCGCATTATTCTCTGTCAGATCGTAAATTACATTGGATGCGGGTTCGCCTTGATCATTCATTTTAAATATATCCTTAGTTCTGCCATCGGTGACAAAGACGTACGAACTCCTCCTTGTTCCGTTGTCTCTGACAAACTGGTTAATGATCGCGTCCATTCCAATATGATTCGCAATCACGCTCTTGGAAAGCAGAATGAGACGCAAATGCTGTGAAAACGTAGGATTATGCTTTAATGCAGATGTTCTCATCATTTGATGGACCGTTTCACCCTTTGTGATAGCAAGCTGTGTCGGATCAGATGAAGAGCCTTCCTTGGCGCTGATTTTTTTCGGCACGAGAATCTGCTGTGTCAGTTCTAAATTTTTATCATCCGGCTTGTCTAAGCCAACACCAATGATCAGGCTTAATTCCTCAATATTCCGGCTGTCCCAGCATCCGGTCAGCAATAGGATACATATGAACATACTTAAAATCCGGATTTTCATTTTGCTGTAATCCTCCTTTTGAGAGCTACAATGAAAAACAGAATGAAGGGAAGCAGAAACAGGCAGACGAAAATGTACCCCAGATAATCGCTGTACATCATGACTTGATTGGTGTCATCCGGCCATAAAGAAAAATAATAGACAGCCGCACCGATGAGCACCATGCTTTTTTTAGTCGATAATCCAAACGTCTTCTTCAGCCCGTTAGCGGCAAAATACCCGTAAATGACAAACGTTGTGAAAAACTGAATAATCCAGACGATCAGTAAAAACGATTCAAACCGTTCAATGAATATGCCTTTCAGCTCAAAAGACTGAAAGAGAGAAATGGTCGGCCAGATCAGCGTTTTTACCTCAGGAGCTGTCAAAGCCCCGACAACAATGATATACGTCAGGATATATAAAATAATCGGAATCAGAAAGCCAATAGCCGCGTATCTGAATGTGTATTTCTTTTTTTTCATATGCTCAGGAAGAAACAGCATCACTTCCATTCCTAAAAATGAGATCGAAACAACAGTAAGGGAGTTCGCAATGGGGCCCAAGCCTTCACCTAAAACAGGGCGCAAGTTATTGATGTCAAAAATTTTAAAACTGATCCCAAACACAATCAGCAAAATAATTATCGTAACCGTTAAATAAAAGGGAAACAGCCGCGAAACATCACTTAGCCCCCCTACGATTAAATAGATGCCGCAGCAGATAAACGTTATAATAATGACCTGAATCGGCGTTCTCTCCAGCAGGAAAAACTTTACCATTTCAGCCATCGCCCTGGTTTCAAAACTGGCCACTCCGATAAAATAGCAGGAGATCAAAAGCCCAATGATGCTGCCAATCCATTTCCCAAGGCCTTCCCGCAAATACTCAAACAGTGAGGGATATTGATGTTTTTTCTGAATGAGCGTGTTTAAATAAATGAAAAAAATAAAAATGACACCTTCTAATATCAGCGAGATCCAGCCGTCAGGAGTATTACCCCTACTGGTCAGCGCTCGGGGCAATGTTAAAAGACCGGCACCGAGCATTGTATTTGCAACAACAGAAATACCTTGAAAGGTATTAAGTTTGAGTGTCTGTTTTTGGCTCATTTGGATTATTCGCCTCTTTTGGTTTGTTTTTAATTGGGAGACGGATAATGGAATCCTCTGTATTTTTCAGGCTGAAAAATCCATTTGGCGAAAAATACGGAGATCCAAAGCTCGTTTGTCTCGTAAGGTGCGTATAAATGACCAGCATAAATAAAATAATCCCGTACAGCCCGAGTATTGCGGCGGAAAACATCGAAATAAAACGCAGCACCCGGAAAGACAGCCCCATTCCGTATTGGGGAACGGTAAAGGATGCAAGGGCAATGACACTGACGACAATCACCATAATCGAACTGACGAGATTCGCTTCTACCGCCGCTTGTCCGATGACGACACCCCCGACGAGACCGATCGTCTGTCCCAATGGGTTTGGAAGACGCAGACCGGCTTCCCTTAGCAGCTCGATCGTCACTTCCATCAGCAAGGCTTCAAATATCGGAGGAAACGGCACGTTTTCCCTGTTCGCTGAAATTGTGACGGCGAGCGCGGTCGGCAAGAGCCCTTGATGGAATGACACGAGTGCGATATAAATCGATGACAAAAACAAGGTGATGAATATAGAAGCAAAACGCAGCGACCGGATGAGGGATGCCGAGATCCAGCGTTCATAGTAATCATCCGGAGATTGCATCAGTACACCGAGAGAAACCGGCACCAAAAGCACAAATGGGGAACTGTCCACCAAAATCGCAACCCGGCCGTTGAACAGGGCGGACGACACTTTATCGGGCCTTTCCGTATTTTGAATTTGCGGAAATGGCGAGTATTTATTATCTTCAATAAGTTCTTCAAGCGTTCCGCTGTCCTGGATATCCTCCAGTTTGATATTGTTAAGCCGCGCTTTTACTTCTTTCACAACGGACTTTTTTGCTTTGCCTTCAATGTACATCATCGCCGCCGGCTTCAGTTTGTTATCGCCAATCATGATTTTTTTGGTAATGAGTTTCGGATGAGTGGTCCTTTGCCTGATCAGAGCAAGATTTGTATCGATATCCTCCACAAACGCAACCTTTGGTCCGCGAACCACTTTTTCAGTCGTCGGCTCTGCCAGACTTCTTGTTTGTTTCTTTCCTGTGGACAGGATATAGGCTTTGTTGAGTCCATTAACAAACACCGCACAATTGCCGCTGAGAATCTCCTTAACCGTTTTTTCTTCCGTTTCTATCGGCCTTGCGTCAATTTGGTCGAGGCGTTTTTTGACCTGCTCAAGCGTCAGCGTCTCCTCATCCTTGATTAAGGTTTTGATCGATTCTAAAACCTTCTGCTGGTCATTCAATTCACTGAAGTAGAGATAGTAAAAAACAAGTCCGTTCGCCAGCATTTTTTTGTTTTTCACCAGATCATCGTTTTCTTTTAATTTTGGAAGCACCATTGCTAAATTATCGTGTATATATTCCTTAAATTCTGTTTGTTCCAACGAGGTCACCTCTTGTCCAAAACCTTAGTAGAGGTTATCTTTTCCTGTTAAAAAAATGATATACTGTGTTACAGTATTTTATGGCAGAAGTTTTTTTATGAAAGCGGAGGATATGAAGTGGCACAGGTAAGACTTGCAGGAAAACAAGAAGAAATAGAACAGCTCATTAAATCATTTGAAAAGCATTACGATGTCTCTTATACATCAAGGGAGTACGGACGAACGAATCCGAAGTACAAATATTCAAAGGACTCCCGCGTATATCTTGAATTAAAATTAAAATCTGCCAAGATCGAAAAATAAAAAGGATTTTTTATATCACTGGCGAATTTGATCTATTGAAGCAACCGTTATGGAGGGATACATAAAATGGACTACAGAATTGAAAGAGACACCATGGGAGAAGTAAAAGTTCCTGCTGATAAATTTTGGGGCGCCCAAACACAGCGAAGCAAGGAGAACTTCAAGATTGGTTCTGAAAAAATGCCGATGCGTGTTGTGAAGGCGTTTGCAATATTGAAACGCAGCACGGCGATCGCTAATAAACGCCTGGGCAATCTAGATGCGGAAAAAGCGGAAGCCATTGCAGCAGTTTGTGATGATGTGCTCAAAGGCAAATATGATGATAACTTCCCGCTTGTTGTATGGCAGACCGGAAGCGGCACACAAAGCAACATGAACATGAACGAAGTGGTGGCCAATCGCGCGACTGCGTTATTAAAAGAAAAGAACTCTGATCAAACGATTCATCCAAACGATGACGTTAACCGCAGCCAAAGCTCAAACGATACGTTCCCGACAGCGATGCACGTTGCTGCCGTTTTATCTGTCTATGAACAGCTTGTGCCTGCGCTTGATCAGCTTCGCAATACGTTAGACGAAAAAGCGAAAGCATACAATGATATTGTGAAAATCGGACGTACGCACCTTCAGGATGCCACACCTCTGACTCTTGGACAGGAAATCAGCGGATGGGTGCACATGCTCGATCGTTCGAAGGAAATGATTTTAGAAGCGACAGACAAAATGCGTGCGCTTGCAATCGGAGGGACAGCTGTCGGAACAGGAATCAATGCTCATCCTGAATTTGGAGAGCTTGTTTCAGAGGAGATCACGAAACTGACAGGTCAAACGTTTAACAGCTCGTCGAATAAATTCCACGCGCTGACAAGCCATGACGAAATCACATATGCACACGGCGCTTTAAAAGCTCTTGCCGCTGATTTAATGAAAATCGCAAACGATGTCAGATGGCTTGCGAGCGGACCTCGCTGCGGCATCGGGGAGATTGTCATTCCTGAAAATGAGCCTGGCAGCTCCATTATGCCTGGAAAAGTGAACCCGACACAAAGTGAAGCACTGACGATGATCGCAGCGCAAATTATGGGGAACGATGCGACAATCGGCTTTGCCGCAAGTCAGGGGAACTTTGAACTAAACGTATTTAAACCTGTGATCATTTACAACTTCCTGCAATCCGTGCAGCTGCTGAGTGACGGAATGAACTCATTCCATGATAAGTGTGCTGTCGGTATCGAGCCAAATAAAGAAACGATTCAGGAAAACCTGTCGAATTCTTTAATGCTGGTTACGGCGCTGAATCCGCATATCGGATATGAAAACGCCGCAAAAATTGCCAAGCTTGCCCATAAAGAGGGATTGACGCTGAAAGAAGCGGCTTTGAAGCTTGAATTGCTGACAGAGGAACAATTTAACGAAATGGTGAAACCGGAAGATATGGTAAAACCAAAGGCGTAATAGAGAAAAAACGGCTGCTTGTAAAGCAGCCGTTCTTCTAAATATATTGCTGTTTCAAGAGATATGTAAGCTGCTCGGCATCCTCTGCGAGAGCTTCCGACTCCATCAGATTATGGATCATTCCTTTTATGATCACCAGCTTCGGTGTTTTTTTCTTCATTTCTGCTTCAAGTATGTCCAAGCTCTCCGATAATTCAAAAGAGGAGTTTGTGTTCAAGCTTTTTATTTTTTCACGAAGGCTTTTCACAATCGATTCAGTCAGCGGGTCAGGACGTCCGTGAGACAGGGGCCCGAATAAAGAGCTTGCTTCTTCTAATGTGATGAAAGGCTCATCGTTTCGTTCAGACATGCCTTTGACCATATCATCAATTCGGTTAATAACGATATCTGCTAATTGATCCGGCTTCACAGTATACCCGAGCAAAATCATGCATTCCAGGTAAATCTGGCTGATTCCTTCTATTAGAAAACAAAGCTCCGCTGTATAAGGTTCAGCTTTCTCTCCGTATATGTTTAACAGACTGTCAATGTGAAATTGAAGGGAAGTCTGGCGGATTTTTTTCGCGTATTGCTCTACTTCCTCCGTATAAGGCAGAGAACCTTCCTTCATCTGCATTGTAATAAAGTCTTTGTGTTCAAGGATGTTTTCATAGAACACGGTAAGCTGCTTGCGGTAAGCTGTTCTGGGGCTGTCGCCTTTCGTTTTAATATTTAAAATACGGGTAAACGTTTTATCATAATAGTAATTCAGCATAGACAAAAGCAGCGCTTCTTTAGAAGGAAAATAAATATAGAAAGCGCCTTTAGAAATTTTGCATGCTTTGGCAATTTCCTGAACCGATGTTGAGTTATATCCTTTTTGGGCAAACAGTTTAATGGCTGTTTCAATAATCAGCTTCTCTTTTTCCTTCAAATGGTTCCACCCTTTCGGAGCCTGAGGCCTACATAGGATATGACCATATAGTCATACCATACGTTATAAATTTAACCTTATTGTAACTTGTTTTTTTATCATGTATTATTTATATTATAAATTGAGATGACCGAACGGTCAAAGCTCAAGCGAAAGGGTGAATCTGAAATGAGAGAATTGGACGAAATGATCAGCCGCTTGCGAAACAGAGGAATTAAAGTGGAAAAAGTCAAATATCCGAAGCAGACGTTGTCAGAGAAAAAATGGGTTCATCAATGCAAACAGCCGCTCAAAACAAATTACAGAGATTTTAACGGCTATTCTTTCACATAAAAAATAGACTGCAAAAACATCTACAGTCTATTTTGGCACTGCTATGCGGTATGTTACACCCGTTTTGTCATTTTCAATTGAGATAGACGCCTTATGAAGAGTTAAAATACGTTTTACGATGCTGAGACCAATGCCGAATTCGCCTTTCTTCCCTTTATTAAAAGGCTCATAGAGGCTGGAAAGCATCTCATCTTCAATATGCGGTCCGTCATTTTTAATGGTGATAAAGATATTCCGATCATCTTGTTTCATGATGATTTCAATTTTTGTTGCGGCATAGCGGATTTGATTTTCCAGTATGTTCTCCAGAAGCTTGTTCCATTGCTCGGGATCACCCGGCATGAGAATGTCTTCATCTACATCAATTCCCCATGATAATTCTTTTCGCGCCCATTTCAGTCTATCAATGACTTCTTCTGTCACTTCCATAATACTGAATGTTTCATGTTGTACTTTTTGCTTAGATAAGTAATCGAGCTTTGTTAAATATAATAAATCTTTTATTTTTTTCTCCAGCTTAAGGGCTTCGCCTTCAATGACATCTACTGTATTTTCAAGATCTCCTTTAGGAAAAATCCCATCTTTAATGGATTGGGTATATCCCCTGATCACCATAACCGGTGTTTTTAAATCATGAGAAATATTTTGTAAAAGGGTTCTTTCTGTTTCATCCTTTTGCACGAGCTTTTGGCGCATCTCTTCGATGGTATGGCCCAATTTGCCGATTTCATCTTTCCGATCCACTATGACAGGATCATCCCAATCCTGTTCTGAAATCCGTTTGACGTGCTTTTCAAACGAAACGAGAGGCCTAGATAAATATTTCGCAAGCCAAATCGCCGGAATCCAGCTTAATAAAATGACAACCGCTATAATAAACAGCAGCTGTTTGAACAGGGTGAAGGCCAGATCGTCCCGATAAGAATCAAGTGCATAGGACAGCATCATGGCGGATTGCCCGTTGACGGAAAGTCCCTTCTTAATGACAAAAAACACTTTTTCGCCATTAATTTCAGCGCTGTATCGTTTCTTTTTGGCTTCCTGTTTATCAGCCAGCTGGTATACCTTATGGATAAAATCAGACGACAGGATTCGTAAATCCTTGTCTGACGAAGCCGCTTCATTTTCGGGCAGAAGCACGTGCTGTACAGAGCGCACGGTCGTCGGCGCCGTGGCTTCCTCGCTGTAATAGCGCCTTTCGATAGAACCAGGCAGGCGGTACTCAGTCAGAACATGCTGTTCATTTTCAATGGTGGTGTACGTTTCATTGGTGAAAAAATCACGCAGCGTGTTTGAAAATAAAACAAGCAATAAAATCGATATGGCTAACAGGATGCCGGAGATAACAACCCATATTTGAAACGAGAGCGGCTTGTTTTTCATGATGTCATCATCCTGTAGCCAAACCCGTAAATGGTCTCCACTTTGAGTTCAGGCATCTTTTTACGCAGCCTCCGGACAAGATCATCAACAACGCGGTCAGTTCCAAAGTAATCATGTCCCCATACCTTGACGAGAATATCCTCACGGGAATATGGATGTCCTTTATGATGGATAAATAAGAGGAGGAGATCAAATTCCTTCGACGTTAAATTAATCAAATTGCCGTTTTCATCATAGACCTCACGGGCGTCTTCCGCGACCCGATAGGAGGAGACGACGGTTTCGTTTTTTTGTGCGGCCGGCGCTTCCTTATAGACAAGCTGCAATAGTTTTTGCACACGTATAATCAGTTCCCGCGGGAGAAATGGTTTTGAAATATAGTCATTGCTTCCAAGCTCTAACCCAAGCACTCTGTCAATATCGGCGTCTCGTGCGGAAATAAAAATGACCGGCACGTCAGGGTCTTTCTCTTTGATTTCTTTTATTAATGTATAGCCGTCAGTATCCGGCAGCATGATATCGAGAATCCACAGGTGGGGAGACGGCGTCATTTTTTTTCTGGCGTCTTCGCCTTTCGTAAAAGATGTAATGTTCCAGCCCTCATTCTCTAAATACTTCGTCAGCAATTCATTCAGATTATCCTCATCCTCAACTAGATAAATGGTATATGACAAGGCTCTTCACATCCTTTCAACGTCATTATAAACTAGTTTTAACATACGGCAGGCAATTTTCATAATTTCACATATTCTTTTCATTTTTATCCCACAATGTTTGTTTATGATGTGTATAAGGGAAGAAAGGAAAAGAAAAGAGCGGGGAAGATGTAGGATGATCAAACATATTCTATTTTGGTGCTTTGCTTTTCTCCTCATTATTGGGACAATTGAACTTGTACATGCGATGAATATGTAACGATAAACGAAAACCGAATAAGGAGTGTATGCATATGGATTACAGACGTGATGACCAGAACGGAGAACAACACACAGAACCTTCACATACAGAAAAAATGAATACAGAAAACCGGAAGCTGATTGAGCATCCTGAACAAGAATTGCTTGATCCGCTTCATTCTGATGAAGCGGGACGAAAAGAAACGGCTTCCGCTTTAGAAATGGAGAAGAAAGAAACAGCTGTAAAAAAAGAAAAGAAGCGGAGAGCCGCATGGCTGAGCCCGATTTTAGGCGGGATCATCGGCGGCGGACTGATGCTTGGCATCGCGCCTTATTTGCCGTCTGACCATAATCAGACGACCGAGACGGCTTCCGCAAATAAACAGGTGCAATCAGACAACTTTACAACGACACCTGTGACAAACGCGACCAACGTGGCTGATATGGTAGAGGACTTAGAGCCGACAATTGTCGGAATCTCAAATATCCAAACCTCTCAAAATAACACATTCGGCACAGAAGGCAGCTCCGGCTCTGAAAGTGAAAGCGGAACGGGGTCAGGGGTCATTTTCAAAAAAGACAATAACAAAGCATATATCATTACAAACAACCACGTGGTGGAAGGAGCGAATAAGCTGACTGTTACTCTGTACAATGGTAAAACGGAGACAGCCAAGCTTGTGGGAAGCGATACAATTACAGATTTGGCTGTTTTGGAAATCAGCGGCAAGAACGTCAAAAAAGTGGCGAGTTTCGGTGATTCTTCGCAGCTGCGCACAGGTGAAAAAGTCATCGCCATCGGTAATCCGCTCGGCCAGCAGTTCTCAGGAACAGTGACACAAGGGATCATCAGCGGACTTAACCGGACGATTGATGTCGATACGACTCAAGGTACGGTTGAGATGAATGTGCTGCAAACAGACGCGGCAATCAATCCGGGGAACAGCGGCGGCCCGTTAATCAATTCAAACGGCCAAGTGATCGGTATCAACAGTTTGAAAGTAAGTGAAAACGGGGTTGAGTCACTCGGTTTTGCGATTCCAAGCAACGATGTAGAGCCAATTGTTGACCAGCTTCTTGAAAACGGAAAAGTGGAACGTCCATTCTTAGGCGTGCAAATGATTGATATGTCACAAGTTCCTGAAACGTACCAGGAAAACACACTCGGCCTGTTTGGCGATCAATTGAGCAAAGGTGTCTACGTCAAAGAAGTTCAATCCAATTCACCGGCGGCTAAAGCAGGAATGAAATCTGAGGATGTGATTGTCAAATTAAACGGCAAAGATATCCAAAGCAGTGCGGATATCCGTCAAATCCTATATAAAGATTTAAAAGTCGGAGATAAAACAACAATTCAAGTGATACGAAACGGAAAAACGAAAAACCTGAACGTGACACTGACCAAGCAGACAGAAAGCCTTGGCAGCTAAATAGCAAAAAAGCTGAACCCGAAGAGGGTTCAGCTTTTTTTTAGCCTAAATAAGAGGAAAGCATCCACACTTGTTTTTCGACTTCATCGATTAATCCGACAAACAAGTCTGCTGTCGCATTGTCTTGATTTTCTTCCGCAAGGCCGATGACGAATTTAGACTCGCTGCTGATTTGTTTGTAGTCGTTCACCAAAGCTTGGACCATTTCTGAAGCTGACGTTTCGTTTCCGCCGTCTGTGATAGATGCTTGCTCAGTGTATTCTTTCAAAGTGGCAACAGGCTGTCCTCCGATAGCCAGCAGGCGCTCAGCAATCGTATCCACAGTTTCCGCCGCGTGGTCATACAGTTCTTCAAATTTTTCATGCAATGTAAAGAAGTGAGGTCCTTTTACATACCAATGAAAACGGTGCAGCTTGGAGTATAGAAGAAACCAGTTTGATAATTGGGTGTTCATTGAATTCTCAACTAATGTCAGGTTTGTTTTTGCGTTTTCGGTTTTCATAATCTTACGTCCTCCTTGTGATCTGTTAATTTAATTATACCACGTATTAATTAAAAATCAATACTAAATTATAATAATTATAATTTAGATCGACTGAATAGTTTTTTCTTCAGGATAGACTCCCATGCGGACCAAGGAAAAAGCGCTCGGAATAACAGGGTGAGCTTGACGCCTTTTCCGATCGGATAACGCAATTTCTTTAAACGCTGTTTCATCGCTAATTGATAAATGAGGTCGGCAACCTCTTGGGGATCTCCGCTTTCATCGGCATTTTTTTCAACATAAGAAAAGATCTTTTTATAGTATTGATGATAAGCTGAATCGTCAGCCGGCACAGTCATGTGATTCGATAACGATGTTGACCAGATCGATGTTTTGTATGAGCCTGGCTCGATCAGAGCGGTTTCAATGCCGAAAGGAAGCAGCTCCAGACGCAGGCTTTCTGAAAACCCCTCCAATGCATACTTGGAAGAGGCGTAAGGCGACAATGCGGGAAATCCGGTTAAACCGCTGATACTGCTTACGTTTATAATCTTTGCCCCGCTATGCTTTCGTATGTAAGGAAGGACGGTTTTTGTGACATTGATTAATCCGAAAACGTTCGTTTCAAATTGCTTTCTGAAATGCTCCATCGGCACATCCTCGATAAATCCTCCGTAAGCTGTCCCCGCATTGTTGACGAGTAAATCAATTGGGGCATACGCACTTATGGTTTTTCCAAAGGCTTCGATCGAGTGTTCATCAGTGACATCGAGAGCGGTGATGTGAATGGAGTCAGCTACATGATGTTTTGCTGCTAAACCGCGCAGCTGTTCCGCTTTCTCGGGCTGCCTTGCTGTGGCAATGACGAAAAATGACTGAGCCAGTTTGACTGCTGCCAGCAGACCGAAACCGCTAGACGCTCCTGTTACGATAGCTATTTTTTTATTCATTTTCCATATCCTCCTGTTCGGCGCTACAGCTATTGTACAATGATGCACAGAGAATGACGCTATAAAAGAAAATTTTATACAATAATTCAGAATTGTTCTATAATAAAATCAAATAAGGAAAGGGGTTTTGAGTCATGGGATTGCAAGGGGTAAACAAAACATGGGATCTGGACTCGTTTTTTAAAGGCGGGAGCCAGTCAGAAGAATTCAAGGGATATATTGAAAAGCTGTCACAAAGCCTGCGTGCATTTCAAGACATGGCAGATGCATTTGAGGCGCCAGAAACATCTGATGATGCTGGAAGGCTGACCGCATTGCTTGATGCATTTGAACAAAATTCGGTAAAGCTGCAGCAGGCCGGTGCTTTTGTCTCTTGTCTTCAGGCACAGAACATTAGCGATCAGAAAGCGAATGAACATAAATCATTCATGCATCAGCTAGTCGCAGATTTTCAATCCTCCCTTGTCACATTGGATCATAAACTTGTGGAAATTGATCAAGGCGTGTGGGAAGAATTGCTCAAAACACCTGGACTGCGAGAGGTATCATACATATTAAATGAAAGAAGAGAACGGGTTGCGGAAAAGCTCAGCCCAGACAAAGAAAAACTGATTGGAAGCCTTGCGGTTGACGGTTATCATGCCTGGGATGATTTATATCATATCGTTGTCGGAAAAATGACCATTCCGTTTGAGGAAAAACAATTATCTGTCGGACAGGCGGAAAACATGATGTCTTCTCAGGACCGTGATGTCAGAAAAACCGTTTTTGAACGCACCAATCAAGCTTGGGAGCGGGAACAGGATATTTTCAGCAGCACGCTGAATCATTTGGCGGGGTTCCGGCTGGAAACCTACAAAGCGAGAGGATGGGAGGACGTTCTGAAGGAGCCGCTGCAAATCAACCGGATGAAAAAAGAAACGCTGGATACGATGTGGCAGGTCATTACTGAAAATAAGCAGCCGTTCGTTCAGTTTCTCAACCGGAAAGCATCCATGCTTGGACTCGAAAAGCTCAATTGGTATGACGTTGAGGCACCGATTGGGTCTGCCGGGAAGGAATATTCATACGATGAAGCCGCAAACTTAATTGTCAGCCAATTTTCCACGTTCGGCCGAAAGTTGTCCGCTTTTACAGAAAAGGCGTTCCGTGACCGCTGGATTGAAGCCGAGGACAGAAGCGGAAAAAGAGTCGGCGGCTTTTGCACGAGCTTTCCGGACAGCGGGGAATCCCGTATCTTCATGACGTTTTCCGGCAGTGCCTCGAACGTTTCAACGCTTGCCCATGAACTCGGGCATGCCTTTCATCAGGAATCGATGCTCAATGTAAGGCCGTTAAATCGATCCTACGCCATGAACGTAGCGGAAACTGCCTCAACTTTTGCGGAAATGATTGTGGCAGACGCGACTGTCAATCAGGCGGAAACAAAGGAAGAAAAGCTTGTGCTTCTGGAGGATAAAGTGCAAAGAAGCGTTGCTTTCTTTATGAATATCCATGCGAGGTTTTTATTTGAAACGAGATTTTACGAGGAACGAAAGCGGGGAATTGTGCCGGCGGACCGTTTAAACGAGATGATGGAAGAAGCGCAAAAAGAAGCGTTCTGTGGCGCTTTAGGCGAGTATCATCCGCTATTCTGGGCGTCAAAGCTCCACTTTCATATTACGAGAGTGCCGTTTTATAATTACCCTTATACGTTCGGCTATCTGTTTTCTCTCGGTATTTACGCTCTGGCGCTTGAAGAAAAAAACACGTTTGAAGAGAAATATATAGCGCTATTGCGTGATACGGCATCCATGACCGTAGAAGATTTAGCGATGAAGCATTTAGGCGCAGACATCACGAAGAGAGACTTTTGGGAAAATGCCATCAAGCTGGCAGTGCAGGACGCCGAAGCCTTTTTGCAAATGACTGAATCATAAAGGAAAGCCGGGCGCTGAAGCCCGGCTTTTTCTGCTCTTTTCTCTGAATGAGGATTCCATCCCTTGGACATACCTAAAAGAAATGGAATTCTACAGGGGGGAACCATTATGCATTTGATCAGAGCGGCGGGGGCCGTTTGTCTCGCAGTTGTTCTGATTGCGGGCTGCCGTCTCAATGAAGAACAGCAGCAAGCAGAAGGAGAAAATACGGCAGTTACTCATATGAAATCTGTTCCTTACAGCAATTTCTCGCTTCGCGTCAGCTATGGTGACGGTGAGCATAATCGCTATGAAGGGATATACGAAAAAAACGGAACTCATGAAACAGCAGAAATACAAGATAAGCTCTCAGGCATCAATCAAGAGGGAGAAGAAGCGCTGGATGAGATGAAAATGATTCTGAGCGAGCTATCCGTGACAGATCAAATGGCTGAAAAGGAAGTGATTCACAGTGTGCTGGCGGCTTTTAACCTTGACAGCCACTATGATCATATCGACTTAAAACTGAAGCTTAAGAACGGCGCTGTCAGAGAAATTAAAAAATAATCATGTGCTGAAAAACCCATAACCGCCATTTTTGACCAGAAAACTAATTGAAAATGATTTTCAAAGTCACTGTTTTCTGCTACAATGAGGGTATATGACCATATCAGAGACTGAATATTGTATCACTTGCATTGATGACAATTTACTTACATGCATGTCTATATAAAACGTGCGATACATAGAGCTGCTAAAAAGCCAGCAAAAAGGAGCGGTTATGGGTATGAGTGCAATTTCTACAGAAACGCTGAGCTTAGGGTACGGGGATGCCGTTATTATTGATGAACTGAATTTAACGATTCCAAAAGGTGAAATTACCGTATTTATCGGCAGCAACGGCTGCGGAAAATCGACACTTTTACGTTCGTTGGCGCGGCTGATGAAGCCGAGAGGCGGTTCTGTGCTATTGGAAGGAAGAGCGATCGCCAAGCTTCCGACAAAGGAAGTCGCAAAGGAGCTTGCCATCTTGCCGCAGGGGCCTTCTGCTCCGGAGGGACTGACGGTGCATCAGCTTGTAAAGCAGGGAAGATATCCTTATCAAAACTGGCTGAAACAGTGGTCAAAAGAGGATGAGGCAGCTGTTGAGAGAGCGCTTAAAGCCACAAAGCTGGAAGAGATGGCTGACCGCGCCGTCGATTCCTTATCAGGCGGACAGCGCCAGCGGGCTTGGATTGCGATGACGCTTGCCCAGGAAACGGATATTATACTTCTGGATGAACCGACAACGTATTTGGATATGACGCATCAAATAGAAATTCTTGATTTGCTGTTTGAGCTGAATGAGAAGGAACAGCGGACGATCGTCATGGTGCTCCATGATTTGAATTTAGCGTGCCGCTACGCACATCACCTTGTGGCTATTAAAGATAAACAGATTTACGCTGAAGGCCGTCCGGAAGAGGTCATTACTTGTGATCTGGTGCAAAATGTGTTTTCTATGAACTGTCAGGTCACACAGGACCCGCTGTTCGGAACGCCTCTTTGCATTCCTCATGGCCGGGGCAGATGCATTGTCCGGGAAGCGGCTTTCACATCACATGGATAAATAACACGGCTAAAGGAGCTTTCATCAATGAGAAAGCTCCTTGCTGTTTTTTTGAAAGGAAGATGTATAAATGGAACAAAAACTGCAAGAACAGCTGGATGGATTGCTTGAAAAATATACCGAGCTGCTCCTTGGGGAGTCAAATCATGAATTAAAAGAAGAAGTGAAGCAGTGGATCTTGTACACGCATATCGTCAAAAGCATGCCTCCGCTCGCTAAGCATTGGAATACTACATATCCTGACGCAAAGCAGGGCATGAAAGACATCATACAGCATATCAAACAGTTAAACGAAGAGCATCGAAACAAAGAATAGGCTAAAAAAGCAGTCTGCCGCTCATGAACGGCAGACTGCTTTTTGTTATGTGGCTGTTTCATTTGGTGCGAAGGAATCCATAAAGGTGCGCAGCGCGCTGCTGATAAACGAATCCTTCCGGAAAATAAACTCCGTTTTCATCTGTCTGAGAGGTTCAGGGAGCGTGTACAATCGGATCGAACCTTCAGACTCGTGTTTTTGTACAACAGTCCGCGGCAGCAATGAGATGCCAAGGCCCGCCGTTACCCCGCCTATAATCGCTTCAAGTGTGCCGAACTCCATAATCACCGGCTGTGTGACGCCGACGGAGTGCAGCCATTTTTCAAGGGTATCTCGGTACGAACAGCCTGTGCTGTAAACGAGAATCGGCTTTGTGATCGCTTCTTCTGCACAGGACACAGAAGAAGCGGACACGACTACGGGCTCCTCCTCAAATGCGGGGAAGGACTGAAGCTCAGGATGATTGCATTCACAGCCGATAAACGCTCCATCGAGTTCATACCGAAGAACTTTATCGATTAAAAATTGTGTATGCCCTGTTGTTAAAGACAGCTGTACGTTTGGATACTCTTCATAATACGAAGCAAGCAGTTTTGGTAGCCTGACTGCGGCGGCTGTCTGAGTGGAACCGATCATCAGCTGTCCGCTCGGCTCAGTTGAGGAAGAGAGTGCTTTGGACGCCTCATCCAGCAGCCCGATAATTTTATCCGTATAATCCAGCAGAAGCTTTCCGCTAGAAGATAGTGTCATGCCTCGATTATGGCGCAAAAAAAGGGTGGTGCCGAGCTCAGCTTCCAATTGCTGAATTCTGGCCGTCACATTTGATTGCACGTAACCAAGCAGCAGTGCGGCTTTCGTAATTGTGCCTTCACGGGCTACCATTTGAAACACACGCAGATCTCCGCTTTCCATGTTGAATCCCCCGTTCTTTTGATATCAATCTAAATGATATCGAGTATCTTTAACAATCATTATACGTAACACCAAACCTCCATTACAATAGAATCAGCAGTTTAGATTTCAAAATATATACAAACAACAAGGAGTGGCGGCAATGGATCTTAAAAACAAAACAGCTCTCGTCACTGGGGGCGGCACGGGAATAGGAAGAGCAGCATGCATTGAATTAGCGAAACGCGGAGCGATTGTTGCGGTGAATTATTCACGCTCGCAAGCTGAGGCGGAGGAAACAGCAGAAATCATCAAAAGCGAGGGCGGGCAGGCCGTTGCTATCCAAGCCGATGTGTCCAAAAACAGTGAAGTGCAGGACATGGTTCAAGCGATAGTAAAGCAATACGGCACGATTGACGTTTTAATCAACAACGCAAGTATTACACGGCATATTCCAATGGATGATCTCGACGCCGCGACAGAGGACGTATGGGACGAGTTGTATGCAGTCAATGTCAAAGGAATGTTTTTTTGCGCGAGAGCAGCGGCTCCTTTCATGAAAAAAAGCAAGGCTGGGGCGATCGTTAATATCGGCAGTATCGCGGGGTCAACCGGGGCGGGCTCTTCTATGCCTTACGCTGTGTCAAAAGCAGCGGTGCACGGCCTGACAAAATCATTGGCACACGCTTTGGCGCCAGAAATCAGAGTGTGCGGTGTCGCACCCGGAGCTGTCGCGACAAGATGGTGGGCGGGGCGTGAAGAAAAAATGAAAAATATGAGCGGCACTTTGCTGTTGCAGCGAATTGCTGAAGCGAGTGATGTGGCACGGCTGATTTGTTCCGTGCTTGAACAGGAATCCCTGACAGGACAAATCATCACGATTGACAGCGGCCAGACGATGTAAAGAAAGGAGCGCCTGAGAGATGCCATTTGTACAGATTCATTTACGAGCGGGGAGAAGCAAAGAATGGCTTCAAAAACTGAGCAGTGCCATTCACCAGTCTATGATCGAAGAAATCAATGTACCGGCTGATGATTACTTTCAAGTGATCCGGCAATACCAAAAAAGCGAATTTTTTTATGATCCATCTTATTTACAGGTAGAGCGTACAGATGAACTGATTTACATCCATTTTACATTGAAAGATTCAAGAACAACAGAACAGAAAAAATCGTTTTACCATTCAGTGGCAAGCCGGATTCATTCGGAGCTCGGTGTAAGAAAAGAAGATGTGTTTATCATACTGGCCGGAAACCAGGATGAGGATTGGTCCTTCGGAAACGGAAGGGCCCAGATGATCGAATAAAAAAGCCCCGCGGTTATGTCCGCGGGGCGCTCTATTAATGAGAAGGGGATTCAACGGCTTGTGCCGATTTTTCCTTTTGTTCATCCGTTTTCTTATTCGAAAGCTTAATAGGCTTTAAGAATAAGGTAAATACAGCTCCGACTGCGATAAAGATCAGGCCTGTATAAAACACGCTGTGGAGCGAATCCATCAACGATGTTTTTAATATCGGCATAATATGGGATGAGAAAGCCGCAGGGATTTGTTTAATTGTGTCCGGGCTGAACAGTGATTGCAGCAGCCCTTGCGGATTTGTGTCAATCATGCCCTTTAATTGAGATGCAAAGGCGTTTGCCTGTGCTGGGAGCGAGTCTAAATATGGAACCAGTTTATCAGTCAGCAAGCTTCCGGATCTGGCATTCATTACAGCGCCCAGCATGGTAATGCCGAATGTGCCCCCGATAGAACGGAAGAATTGGCTGGAAGAGGTGACGACCCCAAGCTCCTCTTTCGAAAAGCTTTCCTGTAAAGCCAGCGTCAGAATCGGCATAACAAGACCCATTCCAAGACCGATAATGGCCATATAGGATGTTGCGACAAGTTTGCTCGTGTCTAAATCCAAGGTGGTTAACAGAAGGAATCCGCCAGCCATAATCAGCATGCCTGTTATGATTTGCGGTTTAATTCCTATTTTGTAAACAAGCTGGCCGCCGATAATGCTTGTGATGATCATTGAGATCATCATCGGTGTCATAATGGTGCCTGATTCAGATGCGCTTACACCGACAATTCCCTGCATAAAGAAAGGAACAAACGTAATCGCGCCAAACATTCCGATACTCATAAAAAAGCCGATCAGGTTCAAAAACGTAAATGTTCTATTTTTAAATAGATACATTGGAAGAATCGGTTCTTTCGCTTTCGATTCAACAATAATAAAGCTCACAATTCCGATCAGTGCGAGTGCGAACAAGCCGAGAATCTGCCATGAACCCCATGCGTAATCTTTCCCGCCAAAGCTTAGGGCAAGAAGAAGGCTGACAACCCCGACAATCATTGTAAAAATACCGGCGATATCAAAGTTGATCGGACCGGTCTGCTTACGGCCCTGCAATCCTCTGGCAATAAAAATAACTGCGATAATTCCAACAGGAAGGTTAATGTAAAAAACCCATTTCCAGTTTAATGAATCAACGATCCAGCCGCCGATTTGCGGCCCGATAACAGAAGCAAGCCCGTAAATGGCTCCAAAGACCCCTTGGAATTTGGCACGCTGTTTCCCTGTAAATAAGTCACCAATGACAATCATGGCCATCGGCATCATAATACCTCCGCCAATTCCCTGCAAACCGCGGAAAATAATCAATTCTGTCATATTGTTGGCCATTCCGCACAGAGCTGAAGCAGCCATAAAAATAAGCAACCCTGATACATAGACGATCCGGCGCCCCAATAAGTCCGCTAATTTACCGGCAATCGGCACGACCGTTGTTGATGTTAACAAATACGCCGTAGTCAGCCAGGTCATCATGCTCAAACCGCCAAGATCTCCGACGATTTTCGGCATGGCAGTTCCGACAATGGTACCGTCAAGGGCTGAGAAAAACATGGCAATGATTAAGCCTGTTATTAATAAAGTCCGTTTTGATTGTTTTCCTTCATTACTCATTTCATCCGTTTCCTCTTTTCCTATTTTACGTTTCATTGGTTTCGGCAGCAGCTTGTGCCAGCTTTTTCGTCATATGCGCTGCCTGCAGCAGTTCCTCTTCCGTCAGGTAGGAAAGGTATCGTGCCATTATGGCTTTTCTGCCCGCCAGAACATCCTCGAACTTTCTGTCTCCTTCATCGGTAAGGCTGATATTAATGACTCGCCTGTCTTGTGTATTGTGTTTTCTGACGATCAGATTTTTTTGTTCAAGGCGGTCTGCCATTAACGTAACCGCGCTTGGCTTGACCTCCATCCGTTCGGCAATTTCAGAAATTTTAAGGCTGCCATTCTTTTTTAAGCTTGCGAGCACAAACAGCTGCGCGGGGGTAACCCCCTGTTTCTCCATGCTATCCAGCATTTCAGGCTGTATCTTTTGAAAGAGCGCCTGAAGCGATAATTGAATATCAGACATTAACTGATCCGCACTCTTCATCTTCATTTCTCCTCTTTAATATAATCTGTGTTTATATTTAATGTATTGAAATAGTTAATGCTTATTAAATATAAATAAGCATTAATAAAAAGTCAACTGATTTTACACACAAAAAAAGGATAGATGCCGGTAAAGCACATCATACCCTTTTTGCGGATCTGATTGATGGAACTTTATTGCTGATAAGGAGACTGCTGCTGAATGGTCTGCTGGAACTTTTGATAGGACTGCTGCAGCTTCTGGGCATCCTCCGCTTCAACAGAATACCACCCATATTGGAACATGAGGTCATACAGTTTTCTTTGCGCTTTTTGTGACTCATCAAAAATGGATTGAATATCCTGATAGAGAGATTCATGGCTGAACTCGTGCAGAGCAGTGCAATACGCAGTGGTCATGTATTTTTCCGTTGTCAAAAGTTCATTGACGACATCTCTGTCATTCATTTCTGATGTAGTCGGCACAGGTGTTTGCGGGTTGCTGATTTTCTGATTTTGCTGATTCATTTGGCGCCTCCTTATTGGATGTAGCCGGACTGCTGCTGGCCTGGCTGCAGGTGCTTTAATATTCTTTGATAGTGATCGTGATGCATATGTCCGACACGGTCTAGTTCTTGTTTTAATGCTTGATCTTGGCACTGCTGCGCCATAAAATGCGCTTTTTTCATTACGAGCAGATTCCAGTTCAGCATGTCATTCAGATACAAATGATCCTTTGTCGAAATAACAGAGGGCGGCATTTGAGATTGCTGCTGATTGTTCATTGTCATCCTCCTTTGCGTTCTATTCGTTTTATGTTTCCTTCAGTATGGGAGTTATATACAGGTGTTTTGAAGAAGGCTGTATCGTCAGGAGGGAATTGGATGTTGAGACATATGTTTTTATTCTTATCTCAAAATAAAACGCTCACCAAGCTTGCCAAAGTATACGGATCACGGCTGGGGGCGCGGAGATTTGTCGCGGGGGACACGATTGAATCGGCTGTTCGGACCATTAAAAAGCTGAATCAATCCGGTTTGTGCACAACCATCGATTATTTAGGCGAGTATGCGGCTACACAAAAAGAAGCGAGTCGAGTCGCAGAGGAATGCAAGAAGGCGATTCAAGCGATTGCCGACCATCGGTTAGATTCCGGGCTTTCCCTTAAGCTGACGTCACTGGGGCTCGATATTTCAGAGGAGCTGGCCGTTTCACATTTGCGTGACATTCTATCTGCCGCGAAGGAAAATGACGTGGCTGTGACGATCGATATGGAGGACTACTCACATTATGAACAGACGCTTGCCATCTACAGGCAGTGCAAGCAGGAATTTGACATGCTGGGTACGGTGATACAGGCGTATCTTTACCGGGCTGCAGAAGATATCCGAAAGCTGCACGATCTGAAGCCGAATCTCAGACTTGTCAAAGGCGCTTACAAGGAATCTGCGGCCGTTGCATTCCCTGATAAAAAAGGAACAGACCTTCACTTTCAGAGCTTGATTAAACTTCATCTGCTGAGCGGGAACTATACTGCCGTCGCTACACACGATGATGACATCATTGCATTTACGAAGAAACTAGTTGCCGAGCATCAAATCCCGCTATCACAATTCGAGTTTCAAATGCTTTACGGGATTAGGCCGGAGCGGCAGAAGGAACTCGTGAAGGAAGGGTACAAGATGCGTGTATATGTCCCGTATGGAACCGACTGGTTTAGCTACTTTATGAGAAGAATCGCCGAACGGCCCGCCAATGCAGCGTTTGTGTTAAAAGGAATCTTGAAAAAGTGAAAGCAGCCGCGAGAAGCAGCTGCGTCATGATTGTTCCATGTTGTGTTTCTTATACTGCTGATTTTGGCTTGTCCGTTTTCCGCCGCCGTAATGCTGTGTCGGACCGGCATCTCCCTTCACGCTCGCCGCGCTTACTGCTGCTGAAGACGGGTTCTTTTTTTCTCGCACCATTCCCTTCACCTCCAGGTTTACGTTTCCCGTCTTCTATTTGCTTCATTCAAAAAAATAACAAATTAGCTATTGAAGTCGAAACAAAAATCTTTTATGATGAAAGAAGAAACGGGTTTCCATTTTTTTTGACCAAAAAATGAATGATTATTCATTCAACGTTCAAGGGGGATGTCTCATGCACAAACACATTCAAAAAGCAGCCGTTTTAGGATCGGGGGTTATGGGTTCCGGTATTGCTGCGCATTTGGCTAACATCGGAATTCCGGTCCTGCTGCTTGATATTGTGCCGAACGATTTAACAAAGGAAGAGGAGAAAAAGGGGCTGACGAAGGAAAGTCCGGAGGTGCGCAGCAGGCTGAGCAGATCTGCGGTGAAAAAGCTGCTGAAACAAAAGCCTGCCCCTCTTACGTCAGCACAAAATACCGCTTATATTACTTCTGGCAATCTAGAAGATGATGTTGAGAAGCTGAAGGAAGCTGATTGGATTATTGAGGTCGTTGTGGAAAATCTTAAGGTCAAAAAGAAGATTTTCTCTCTCGTGGATGAGCATCGGAAACCGGGCAGCATCGTCTCGAGCAACACGTCCGGCATCTCAGTGCAGGCAATGGCTGAAGGCAGGTCTGATGATTTTAAAGCTCATTTTCTCGGAACACACTTTTTTAACCCGGCGCGATATTTAAAGCTGCTGGAGATCATTCCGATTAAGGAAACTGATCCTGACATCCTGGCGTTTATGACATCCTTCGGTGAAAATGTCCTCGGCAAAGGTGTGGTTACAGCTAAGGACACACCAAATTTTATCGCAAACCGAATCGGGACGTACGGACTTCTCATTACGGTTCAAGAAATGCTGAAAGGCGGCTATCAGGTCGGAGAAGTCGACTCCATCACAGGCCCGCTGATCGGCAGACCGAAGAGCGCAACCTTCAGAACGCTGGATGTTGTCGGCCTTGATACGTTTGCCCACGTCGCCCGAAACGTATATGACAAAGCAGAGGGAGACGAAAAAGAAGTGTTTCGCCTGCCTGACTTCATGAATGACATGCTGCAAAAAGGCTGGATCGGAAGCAAATCCGGTCAAGGCTTTTATAAAAAAGAAGGAAAAACGATTTATGAGCTAGACCCGATGACGCTTACTTACGGAGAACGGACAAAGATGAAAACACCGGCTCTTGAAGCGGCAAAGCAAGCTAAAGGGACAAAAGCCAAAATGAAAGCGCTTATTTATTCGGAAGACAGGGCTGGCCAGCTGCTGTGGAATATCACGTCGCAAACGCTGCTTTACTCAGCCCAGCTGCTCGGAGAAATTGCCGACGATATTCATGCAATTGACCAAGCCATGAAATGGGGTTTCGGCTGGGAACTGGGGCCATTCGAAATCTGGGACGCAATCGGTCTCAGACAGTCGGCGGAAAAGCTTGAACATCTAGGAGCGGAGATTCCCGGCTGGATAAAAGATATGCTGGACAAAGGGAATGAAACCTTCTACATCAGAGAAAACGGAACAGTGCTTTATTACGAAAGCGGCGAATACAGAGCAGTAAAAGAAAACAAGAAACGAATCCATTTACAATCGGTCAAAGAAACAAACGGCGTCATTGCCAAAAACAGCGGAGCCAGCCTGATCGACCTTGGAGACGATGTGGCGCTTCTCGAGTTTCACTCGAAAAGCAATGCCATCGGGTTCGACATCATTCAAATGATCAACAGAGCTTTGGAAGAAACAGAGCGGAATTACAAAGGGCTTGTCATCGGCAATCAAGGCAAAAATTTCTGTGTGGGCGCCAATCTCGCCATGATCTTAATGGAAGTACAGGATGACAACTTTATGGAAGTTGATTTGGTGATACGGCGTTTTCAAGAGACAATGATGAACATCAAATACAGCACGAAACCTGTTGTTGCAGCTCCATTTGGCATGACGCTCGGCGGAGGGACGGAAGTGTGTCTCCCTGCTGCACGTATACAAGCGGCAAGCGAAGCCTATATGGGACTTGTAGAATCAGGAGTCGGCCTTATCCCTGGCGGAGGGGGCAATAAAGAGCTGTACATCAATCATCTTCACCGCGGTCTTGATCCGATGAATGCGGCCATGAAAACATTTGAAACGATCGCAATGGCTAAGGTGTCAACTTCCGCCCAAGAGGCCCGGGAACTGAACATTTTAAAAGAGGCTGACCGTATCAGCACTAACCAGGATCACCTCCTGTACGATGCAAAGCAGTTAGCCGCCTCTTTATACGATACCGGCTGGCGGCCGCCTGTAAAAGAAAAGGTCAAGGTGGCGGGGGAAACAGGTTATGCCGCGCTTCTGCTCGGTGCAGAGCAAATGAAGCTGTCCGGATACCTATCTGAGCATGATATGAAAATCGCTAAAAAGCTCGCTTTTGTGATTGCCGGCGGAAAAGTGCCGTTCGGAACAGAGGTGGATGAAGAGTATTTATTGGAAATTGAGAGAGAAGCGTTTTTAAGTCTGGCAGGCGAGGCGAAATCTCAAGCGAGAATGCAGCATATGCTGGTGAAAGGCAAACCTTTACGGAACTAGGAGGGAGTTTATGAAAGAGGCAGTTATTGTGGCAGGAGCAAGAACACCGGTAGGGAAAGCGAAAAAAGGTTCATTGGCCACCGTTCGCCCGGATGATTTGGGAGCCATTTGCGTGAAAGAAACGCTGAAACGAGCAGGCGGCTATGAGGGCAATATTGACGATTTAATTATTGGCTGTGCGACACCTGAAGCAGAACAGGGGCTCAATATGGCGAGAAATATCGGCGCGCTTGCGGGTCTGCCATATACGGTGCCGGCGATTACGGTCAACCGCTACTGTTCCTCAGGTCTTCAGTCCATCGCATATGCGGCAGAAAAAATTATGCTTGGCGCCTACGATACGGCCATTGCAGGCGGAGCGGAATCTATGTCACAGGTTCCGATGATGGGGCATGTGACCCGTCCGAACCTCGCATTAGCCGAGAAAGCGCCGGAGTATTACATGAGCATGGGACACACGGCAGAACAGGTTGCGAAAAAATACGGCGTTTCCCGTGAAGATCAGGATGCTTTTGCCGTGCGCAGCCACCAGAAAGCTGCCAAAGCCCTTGCAGAGGGGAAATTTAAAGATGAAATTGTCCCAGTCGAAGTCAAGGTGACAGAAATCGGCCAAAATCATAAGCCGCAGGAAAAACATACTGTTTTTTCTCAGGATGAAGGTGTCCGCCCGCAAACGACCGCAGACATTTTAAGCACTTTACGCCCGGCCTTTTCCGTTGACGGGACAGTCACTGCCGGAAATTCCTCGCAAACAAGTGACGGGGCGGCGGCTGTCATGCTGATGGATCGCGAAAAAGCGGATGCGCTTGGTTTGGCGCCGCTTGTCAAATTCCGTTCCTTTGCAGTTGGCGGGGTGCCGCCGGAAGTCATGGGCATCGGGCCCGTGGAAGCCATTCCGCGCGCACTGAAGCTAGCCGGGCTTCAACTGCAGGACATCGGGCTGTTCGAACTGAACGAAGCTTTTGCATCACAAGCCATCCAAGTCATCAGGGAGCTGGGGATTGATGAGGAGAAAGTGAATGTCAACGGGGGCGCTATCGCACTCGGACATCCGCTTGGCTGTACGGGCACAAAGCTTACTCTCTCGCTGATTCACGAAATGAAACGAAGAAACGAGCAATTTGGTGTCGTCACAATGTGTATCGGCGGCGGGATGGGAGCAGCCGGTGTATTTGAATTATGCTAAAGGGGGAAAAGCAAATGACGAAAAAAACGGCTGAAGTACTAAAAGGCGGCGGTTTCTTAATCGAGGATGTCACATATGATCAGATGTATACACCGGAGGATTTCACCGACGAGCATAAAATGATTGCGAAAACAACGGAGGATTACATTGAGCAGGACGTTCTGCCGCATATAGATGAAATTGAGAACCATCAATTTGAACATTCCGTCCGGCTTTTGAAGAAAGCGGGAGAACTGGGGCTTCTCGGAGCCGATGTGCCCGAGGAATACGGCGGGCTGGGCCTTGATAAAATCAGCTCGGCGCTGATCACTGAAAAATTTTCGCGTGCGGGAAGCTTTTCACTTTCTTACGGTGCACATGTCGGCATCGGTTCCTTGCCGATCGTATTCTTCGGAACGGAAGAGCAAAAGAAAAAATATCTCCCTGATCTGGCTTCAGGGGAAAAGATCGCTGCGTACGCACTGACTGAGCCGGGTTCCGGATCTGATGCGTTAGGCGCAAAAACGACAGCGGTGCTGAATGAAGCAGGAACGCATTACGTATTAACCGGGGAAAAACAGTGGATCACCAACTCAGCTTTTGCCGATGTCTTTGTCGTTTACGCCAAAGTGGACGGCGAAAAGTTTTCCGCTTTTATTGTAGAAAAAGATTTTCCGGGCGTATCAACCGGACCTGAAGAAAAGAAAATGGGAATTAAAGGGTCCTCGACAAGAACCCTCATATTGGATCAGGCTGAGGTGCCGAAGGAAAACCTTCTTGGAGAAATCGGCAAAGGGCATGTCATCGCTTTTAATATTTTAAATATCGGCCGCTACAAGCTGGCAGTAGGAACGATCGGTGCGTCAAAACGGGTGATCGAGCTGTCTGCAGCTTACGCAAATCAGCGCCGCCAATTTAAAACGCCGATCGCAGGCTTTTCGCTGACCCAGGAAAAAATCGCGACGATGGCATCAAGACTGTATGCGATGGAAAGCTCTGTGTACAGAACCGTCGGGCTGTTTGAAGACAATATGAGCCAGTTTACAGCTGAAGACCTAAAGGACGGAAGACAAATTGCGAAGTCCATTGCCGAATACGCCATTGAATGCTCTCTCAACAAGGTATTTGGCTCTGAAACGCTTGATTATATTGTCGATGAAGGCGTGCAAATCCACGGCGGCTACGGATTTATGCAGGAATATGAGGTGGAAAGAGCCTATCGGGATTCCAGGATCAACCGAATTTTCGAAGGAACAAATGAAATTAACCGGTTAATCGTGCCAAGCACGTTTCTGAAGAAAGCGATGAAAGGCGAGCTGCCTCTTTTTGAAAAGGCACAGGCGCTTCAAGAAGAACTCATGATGCTTATGCCTGAGGAGCCGGGCACCGGCGTATTAGAGCAAGAGAAATATATTGTCAAGCAAGCCAAAAAAATCGCCCTGTTCGCCGCGGGTCTTGCCGCGCAAAAATACGGAAAAGCGATCGACCGCGAACAAGAAATTCTCGTAAACGTTGCTGATATTGTCAGCAATGTATATGCTATGGAATCAGCGGTGCTCAGAACGGAAAAGGCCATTGCCGCGCAAGGAAGCGATAAAGCAGCACAAAAGCTGCTGTACACAGAAATTTTCGTTCAAGAAGCCTTTAACGAAATTGAAGCCCATGCGAAAGAATCTTTACTTGCAATGGAAGAAGGGGATTCTCTCCGCATGATGCTCTCGACTCTCCGCAAGCTGACACGCGTGACGCCTAAAAATGTCATTCGGAAAAAACGTGAAGCGGCAGCGGGTGTGTTCGAGGCCGAAAAATATATTGTCTGAGTCCCAAGGAGCTCCGCTCATCCGGAGCTCTTTTTTTATGAAGCACTGTTTTAGGTTTTTAAAACAAACTGTGTTAAAATAACCTCGATTATTTTATTGAGGGGGAAGAAGATGTCGTTAACTTTTTACTGGTACCCTAAATGCGGAACGTGCCGCAAAGCGAAAAAATGGCTTGAAGAGCATGGAAAAGAAATCAACGAAATACATATTGCAGAACAGCCTCCAAGCAAAGAGGAGCTAAAATCGCTTTATGAAAAAAGCGGGCTGGATTTAAAGAAATTCTTCAACACAAGCGGCATGAAATACCGTGAACTGAATCTGAAGGAAAAACTGTATCACATGTCAGAAGACGAACAGCTTGAACTGCTGGCTTCAGACGGAATGCTGATCAAGCGCCCGCTCACAACAGACGGCGAAAAAGTGACAGTCGGCTTTAAAGAAGATCAATTTGAAGAAAACTGGTCATGATGTAAATTTTTTTCGAAAAGTGTGGTATCTTCTTATTGTAGTGCTGTAAAAAATGGAGGGATTCAATTGAGCATACCTAAAGATTTGCGTTACTCAGAAGAACACGAGTGGGTAAAAGTTGAAGGAGAAAAAGCCAAAATCGGCATTACCCATTTTGCCCAATCCGAGCTCGGAGATATCGTGTTTGTTGAGCTTCCTGAAGTCGGCGCTGAAATTAAAGCGGACGAGCCTTTCGGAAGTGTAGAATCCGTAAAAACGGTATCTGAGCTTTACGCACCGATTAACGGAACTGTAGTGGAAGTAAACGAAGATCTTGATGACAGCCCGGAGTTCGTTAACGAATCTCCGTATGAAAAAGCATGGATGATCGTCGTTGAACCGTCTGACGCGTCTGAAATTGAAAAACTAATGACAGCAGAGCAATACGAAGAGATGACACAGCAAGACTAAAACCGGATAGCTGAGCAGGCAATTGGATACGCTAACGCTATGGGAGGTGTCCAATATGGCTTTCAGCAAACAAAAGCTCGATGTCACCAATGATGTGACAGGCCGCTTTCAAAATGGCCGGCTCTCGTTATATCATGAAGATGAGATGATCGGCCAAATGACAGGCATGAATGAATATGAGCTTAAGTCCGGTTTTACCTATGAAAATGAAAAGTTTTATAAGACAGCCGACGTGGTTTCAGGAGACGATCAGAAATATGTGGATTGTGACTACGAAAGCGGCTGGTGTTAATGTTGGCGGTGAATTTCACTGCCTTCTTTTACAATCTGAACGTTTCAAATTTGACGCGGCAGGTGAAGCAGATGAACATGGACGAGCTGGAAAAAGTCTTGATTGTTGAAGGGAAATCAGATAAAGAAAAGATTGAAAGCGTCCTGAATGAGCCAATGCGCATTATCTGCACAAACGGAACAATCAGCCAGCTGAAGCTGGAGGAATTGGCTGACGAGCTTTACGAGAAGGACGTCTATATTTTGGTTGATGCCGATGAATCGGGCGAGAAATTGAGAAAACAGCTGAAAAGGGAATTTAATGAAGCCTTCCATTTACATATCGACAGAGCCTATAAGGAAGTGGAGGCGGCGCCCAGACACCATATAGCATCTGTATTGCTGAGCGCAAATCTGAATGTCCATACGATTTTTCTTGAAAGAAAGACCTGAGGTGTTATAGCATGAAAGAACTCCAAGAACAAGAACTTGATCACATTACTGATGATGTGTATCTCCTATATTTATATACTCCGTTTTGCGGGACCTGCCAGCTGGCAAGCAAAATGCTGACAGTCGTCGAAGAAATGCTTCCGTCTGTCGCCTTCTATAAAAATAATCTCAACTATTCACCGGCGTTTGCTAAAGCATATCAAATTGAAAGCGTCCCTTGTTTTCTGCTGTTTAAGGGCGGAAAAGTAATTGAAAGTGGGTATGCGTTTCATTCCGTTTCTTACTTGTATGAGC
The DNA here is from genome assembly GCF_020861455.1 of Bacillus sp. AF23. Lineage (NCBI taxonomy): Bacteria > Bacillati > Bacillota > Bacilli > Caryophanales > Bacillaceae > Bacillus > Bacillus sp. AF23. The sequence continues at coordinate 193,386 of NZ_JAJHVY010000030.1, read as the reverse complement.
TGATCAAACAAAAATCATCTTCTGCATCTCATTTATGACATTTTTCTCGGCGCATTCCAATGAAATTGTCGTTCGTTTTATAAAGGGGTTCTTGCGCTGAAGAGAGAAATGTGTATGTATGACCAACAAATAGGAGGTTGTACAAATGGAGAAAGCGGAAGTTTTAGAAGATGATTACCAGCATCTGTTTTTAAAACCCCTTTTGAACACTTCAACATTGCTCATTACCTTCCAAGGAGAAACAGAAGCCTTAACCGTCTCAATAAACGAACAAGGGGAAATGAAAAAGATTTCTCCGCCCCACACGTCCAACCTGACCTTTTATGGAAACCAAACAGAAATCATTGATCTTTTGCATGGAGACATTTCCCTTCAGCACCTGATCCAGAGCGGAAGCCTAAAGGTAAAGGGTTCATTCAGAGCGCTGTTAAAGCTGGAAGCCATTCTGTGGCTTACTAATGGTTTTTTTCAGAGGATTCTAAATAATTGAAAAGTAGTAAATTATTATAATAGTAAAAGTTGACATCATTTATTTTATTGACATTTTATCATTCGCCATGCTATTCTACATTAAGAATTTCCGGACGAAAAAGACTATATATTTCTCTTATCAAGAGAGGTGGAGGGAAGTGCCCTATGAAGCCCGGCAACCATCAACACTGTTGAAATGGTGCCAATTCACACGAAGCGTTCAGCTTTGAAAGATGAGAGAAAGGCGAGTTTAATATAAGCCTTTCTGCTCAAGTGTGCAGAAAGGCTTTTCTTTTGCAGAAAAAACCGGAAGATTTCTTAGAATAGTGTTAAGGCAGGTGATCGCTTTGATCAATCTTCAGAATGTTTCAAAAGTGTATAAGTCGAAGCATGGAGATGTCAATGCTGTCCAAAATGTCTCGCTTTCCATAAAAAAAGGTGAGATTTTTGGAATTATAGGATATAGCGGAGCTGGTAAAAGTTCCTTAATCCGTCTGCTGAACGGACTTGAGAAACCAAGCTCAGGAATCGTGGAAGTGGCGGGAACAAAGATTAATGGAGTAAACGGACGAAATTTAAGAAAAGCACGCCATGAAATCAGTATGATTTTCCAGCATTTCAATTTGCTCTGGTCGCGAACTGTCAGAGATAACATCATGTTTCCTTTAGAAATTGCCGGGGTGAAAAAAAGCGAGCGGATCAAGCGTGCCAATGAACTGATTAAACTGGTAGGTTTAGAAGGAAAAGAAAAATCTTACCCGTCCCAGCTGAGCGGCGGACAAAAACAGCGGGTCGGAATCGCCAGAGCGCTCGCAAACAATCCGAAGGTTCTCCTTTGTGATGAAGCGACATCAGCTTTAGATCCGCAAACAACTGATTCAATCTTGGATCTTTTGTCCGATATTAATGAAAGACTCGGTTTGACGATTGTGCTGATCACACACGAAATGCATGTCATCCGCAAAATCTGCAACAGAGTCGCTGTCATGGAAAACGGAAAGGTTGTTGAAGAAGGGGAAGTTCTCGATGTCTTCAAGAATCCGAAGGAAGAAATGACAAAACGATTTGTCCAGCAGGTGACTGAGCCTGAAGAAACAAAAGAAACGCTTCAGCATCTTCTTGACGAAAAAGCGTCAGGAACAACGGTTCAGCTCACATTTGTCGGCGAAGCGGCTGAACAGCCTCTGATTACAGAGATGATCAGAAACTTCAATGTCAGTGTCAATATTCTGCAAGGGAAAATCTCGCAGACGAAGGACGGAGCATACGGTTCATTGTTCATCCATATTGACGGTGGCGAGGAAGAAGTGCAAAACGTGATCCGGTTTATTAATGACAAACAGGTGAAAGCAGAGGTGATCACGAATGTTTGAAAAATACTTCCCGAACGTTGATGTAACTGAATTATGGAACGCGACATACGAAACGCTTTATATGACGCTGATCTCTTTGGTTTTTGCCTTTGTCATCGGGGTGATCCTCGGTCTGCTGCTCTTTCTCACAAGCAAAGGGAGCCTCTGGCAGAACAAAGCGGTTAACACTGTGATTGCGGCCATTGTCAATGTATTCAGGTCTATTCCGTTCCTCATTTTAATTATTTTATTACTAGGTTTTACGAAGTTTTTAGTCGGCACCATCTTAGGGCCGAACGCGGCACTGCCGGCGTTAGTCATCGGCTCAGCCCCGTTTTACGCGCGGCTTGCTGAAATTGCGCTGCGCGAGGTGGATAAAGGCGTCATCGAAGCTGCGAAATCAATGGGAGCCAAAACATCAACGATTATTTTCAAAGTGCTGCTCCCGGAATCCATGCCGGCCCTTATTTCTGGGATCACGGTTACGGCCATCGCTTTGATCGGCTCAACGGCAATTGCCGGCGCCATCGGTTCAGGAGGCCTTGGAAACCTTGCGTACGTAGAAGGCTATCAGTCTAATAATACTGATGTTACCTTCGTTGCTACTGTGTTTATTTTAATCATCGTATTTATTATTCAAATCATCGGTGATGTCATAACAAATATAATAGACAAACGATAAGGGAGGATTTACATTGAAAAAGTTATTTTTGGGTGCATTACTGCTTGTATTTGCAGGAGTTATGGCTGCCTGCGGTTCTAATAACGCTGAATCCGGCAAGAAAGAAATTGTTGTTGCAGCTACAAAAACACCGCATGCAGAAATTTTAAAAGAAGCTGAACCATTGTTAAAAGAAAAAGGCTACACACTGAAAGTGAAAGTGCTTAGTGATTACAAAATGTACAACAAAGCCTTGGCTGATAAAGAAGTGGATGCGAACTTCTTCCAGCACATTCCTTACCTTGAGCAAGAAATGAAAGAAAACAAAGATTATAAACTTGCGAATGCCGGTGCGATTCACTTAGAGCCATTCGGTATTTATTCTAAAAAATACAAATCATTAAAAGATCTTCCCGACGGTGCGACAATTATCCTGACAAATAACGTCGCTGAACAAGGCCGTATGCTTGCAATGCTTGAGAATGCAGGATTAATTACACTTGATTCCAAAGTGGAGACAGTCGATGCAACACTGAAAGACATTAAGAAAAACCCGAAAAACCTTCAGTTCAAAAAAGTAGCGCCTGAATTAACGGCAAAAGCATATGAAAACAAAGAAGGAGACGCGGCCTTCATCAATGTGAACTACGCGATCCAAAATAAATTAAATCCTAAAAAAGACGCGATTGAAGTGGAATCAACAAAAGATAACCCTTACGCCAATATCATTGCAGTGAGAGATGGCGAAGAGGATTCTGCAAAAATCAAAGCGCTGATGGAAGTTCTTCACTCTAAAAAGATCAAAGACTTCATCGATAAAAAATATGACGGAGCTGTGCTTCCTGTATCTGAATAAGACTGAAACCCCGGATGAGAAATCCGGGGTTCAATTATTGACAAAGCCCTAAAACGATATTCGTTTTAGGGCTTTGTCATCTTTTCGGCGTGATTGAACACCCTTGAAGTCTAAGAAGACCGAGCATTGGAGCGGATTTTCACAGGATGTGATGACAACGGTGTTTAGGCAGGACGTCTGAGAATTTAGCCGTTGTTCCACTACGTATTGAGCACCAACGCGCAGGTCTGACAACGAATGCGAGGGTTTGCTGACCCGCTGAAACCCCGGATGAGAAATCCGGGGTTTTTTGGGTATTTTCCTTAAAGCTGTTCATAATAAAAAGGAATGTTAAACAGATGGAGGGATTTTCTTTGAATCAAGATAGAGGAAGCATGCAGGACGCGCTAAAACAATATAAACAAAGTTTAGGCACATTTGAACAGAAGATGCCGATGATGGGAAGAAAGTTTAACGAATTTACCGAACAATGCTTTGCAGCTAATTCGCTAACAGAAAGAGAAAAACAGCTGATTGCACTGGGAATCGCTATCAATGCTCAGGACGAATATTGCATGATCTATCACACAAAAGGCTGTCTTGACCAAGGAGCGACGGAAGAAAACATTCTTGAAGCTGTCAGTGTGGCGGCGGCATTCGGAGGCGGAGCTTCTCTAAGCCAAGGTGTGACAGTTGTCCAGCAGTGCATAGAGGAATTTGGAAACACTGCGCATTAGAAGAAGGAATATTCCGAAAAACGATTCTCATTTCAACTCAAAGGGTCCTTTCGTCTCATCCGTTGTTATATCAAGCCATATCCATTTTGCAGCGCCGGTCTAAGAGCTGATACAATAGCAGTAAATAAATGAAGGGATTGATTCATTATTTGCAGCAGCCAGGACAGACTGGACCTCGATTATACGTCAGAAATGGAAAAAGCGATGCAGCTGTCGCATGGAATCGGGTACGAGGAATACGGACGTCGGCTGGATACAAGAATGGAAGTTGAGCGGCAGAGAGAGCTTGAATATAAAAAATGCAAGCGGTATTCTGCGGAGCTTAATGAGAAAATCGGTCTTTAAAAAAGGGTGGGAATCCACTCTTTTTCTTTTTCAATTGCTTTAATAAAGTGCTGAACTTTGTTAAACTTGAGAAATGTGCAAGGCACGATAAAAAGTTGTATTTACTTTTCATTTGTTATAAAATTAGAATGAGAATAAAATGAGAATAATGATTATATATTTTTGGAGGTATAGATATGGCTGCTTCAACATTAACGATCAAAGATCTTCACGTTGAAATCGAAGGGAAAGAGATCTTAAAAGGTGTAAACCTTGAAATAAAAGGCGGAGAGTTCCATGCCGTAATGGGACCGAACGGTACTGGTAAATCAACTCTGTCAGCTGCTATTATGGGGCATCCTAAATATGAAGTAACGAAGGGCAGCATCACGCTTGACGGCAAAGATGTACTGGAAATGGAAGTGGACGAGCGTGCGCAGGCAGGTTTGTTCCTTGCAATGCAGTACCCAAGTGAAATCAGCGGTGTGACAAATGCCGACTTCCTTCGTTCTGCGATCAACGCGCGCAGAGAAGAAGGCGATGAAATTTCTCTTATGAAATTCATCCGCAAAATGGACGAAAACATGGAGTTCTTAGAAATGGACCCTGAAATGGCTCAGCGCTACCTCAACGAAGGCTTCTCAGGCGGGGAGAAAAAACGCAACGAAATCCTTCAGCTGATGATGATTGAACCGAAAATCGCCATCCTTGATGAAATCGACTCAGGTCTTGATATTGATGCTCTGAAAGTTGTATCAAAAGGGATCAACAGAATGCGCAGCGAAAGCTTCGGCTGCCTGATGATCACTCACTATCAGCGTCTGTTAAACTACATCACTCCTGATGTGGTTCACGTTATGATGCAAGGCCGCGTTGTCAAATCCGGCGGTGCAGAGCTTGCACAGCGTCTTGAAGCAGAAGGTTATGACTGGATCAAAAAAGAACTTGGCATTGAAGACGAAACTGTAGGCCAAGAAGCGTAAGCGTTAGGGGGATTAATATGACACTAGATACAAAACTATCCGTAGATCAGGAGTATCTCAAAAGCTTTTCCGAAAAGCATCAAGAACCTGCCTGGCTGAAAAACCTGCGCTTACAGGCTCTTGAACAAGCTGAGGATCTGCCGATGCCGAAGCCTGACAAAACAAAAATCACAAACTGGAACTTCACGAACTTCGCGAAGCATACAGTTGATAATGAGCCGCTTTCTTCATTAGAAGATTTGACTGATGAAGCAAAAGCGCTGATCGATGTAAAAAACGAAGATAAAACGTTATATGTACAGCGTGATCAGACGCCTGCATACCTTTCTCTTTCTCAGGAATTGAAAGACAAAGGCGTCATCTTTACTGATATTTTGACTGCTGCCCGCGAGCACAGCGACTTAGTGGAGAAATACTTTATGAAAGACGGCGTGAAGGTTGATGAGCATAAATTAACTGCACTTCACGCAGCTCTTGTTAACGGAGGGGCATTCCTCTATGTTCCGAAAAATGTTCAGGTGGAGACGCCGATTCAGGCTGTTTATGTCCACGAAAGCAACGATACAGCTCTGTTCAACCACGTATTGATTGTGGCGGAAGACCATAGCTCAGTAACGTATGTAGAAAACTACATCAGCACGGTCAACCCGAAAGATGCTGTATTCAACATTATCAGTGAGGTTATCACAGGTGATAATGCCAGTGTGACATACGGTGCAGTGGATAATCTGTCTTCCGGCGTGACAACTTACGTCAACCGCCGCGGTGCTGCGCGCGGTCGCGACAGTAAAATCGAGTGGGCTCTCGGCCTCATGAACGATGGCGACACCATTTCCGAAAACACAACAAACCTTTACGGTGACGGCACTTACGGCGACACGAAAACGGTTGTTGTCGGAAGAGGAGAGCAAACAGAAAACTTCACGACACAAATCATTCATTTCGGTAAAGCATCTGAAGGATATATCTTGAAGCACGGTGTGATGAAGGATTCCGCTTCTTCTATCTTTAACGGAATCGGCAAAATCGAACATGGCGCTTCTAAAGCAAATGCGGAACAGGAATCCCGTGTGCTGATGCTCAGCGAAAAAGCGCGCGGAGACGCAAACCCTATTCTTTTAATTGACGAAGACGATGTAACTGCAGGACATGCGGCATCTGTCGGCCGTGTGGACCCTATTCAGCTTTACTACCTGATGAGCCGCGGTATTGCCAAAGAAGAAGCAGAACGCTTAGTCATCTACGGATTCCTTGCGCCGGTAGTTAACGAACTTCCGATTGAAGGCGTTAAGAAACAATTGGTTTCTGTTATCGAAAGGAAAGTGAAGTAATGAATATCACAGATATTCGTGAACAGTTCCCGATCCTTCATCAGCAAGTGAACGGACATGATCTCGTTTATCTCGACAGCGCGGCGACTTCTCAGAAGCCGCGTGCTGTCATTGAAACACTGGATAAGTATTATAACCAATACAATTCCAATGTTCACCGGGGCGTCCATACGCTTGGAACCAGAGCGACAGACGGTTATGAAGGAGCGCGTGAAAAAGTCCGCAAGTTTATTAACGCGAAGTCAATGGCTGAGATTATTTTCACAAAAGGCACGACCACATCACTGAACATGGTGGCGCTAAGCTATGCACGCGCCAACCTCAAACCGGGTGATGAAGTGGTCATCACCTATATGGAGCATCATGCGAATATCATTCCGTGGCAGCAGGCTGTCAAAGCGACTGGCGCCACATTAAAATATATTCCGCTGCAGGAAGACGGCACGATTTCATTAGATGACGTCAGAGCAACGGTCACAAGCAATACAAAGATTGTTGCGGTATCTCATGTGTCTAATGTTCTCGGCACGATCAACCCGATAAAAGAAATGGCGAAAATTGCTCATGACAACGGGGCTGTCATTGTGGTGGACGGTGCACAAAGCACGCCTCACATGAAAATTGACGTGCAGGATCTCGATTGCGACTTCTTTGCGCTTTCTTCCCACAAAATGTGCGGCCCTACCGGAGTAGGTGTGCTGTACGGAAAGAAAGCCCTGCTGGAAAACATGGAGCCTGCCGAATTCGGCGGTGAAATGATTGACTTTGTCGGGCTTTATGAATCAACTTGGAAAGAGCTTCCGTGGAAATTCGAAGCGGGTACTCCGATTATTGCTGGAGCAATCGGTCTCGGTGCCGCAATTGATTTTCTCGAAGAAATCGGCCTTGATGAGATTTCCCGCCACGAGCACAAGCTTGCAGCTTATGCGCTTGAACGCTTCCGTCAGCTTGACGGCGTGACGGTTTACGGACCGGAAGAGCGTGCCGGGCTGATCACATTTAACCTTGATGATGTTCATCCGCACGATGTGGCAACCGTACTTGATGCGGAAGGGATCGCTGTCAGAGCGGGTCACCATTGCGCCCAGCCGCTGATGAAATGGCTGGATGTAACTGCTACTGCGAGAGCAAGCTTTTATCTGTATAATACAGAGGAAGAGATTGATAAGCTTGTGGAAGCTCTTCAAAAGACAAAGGAGTATTTTACAAATGTCTTTTAATGCAAACTTAGATACATTGTACAGACAGGTGATTATGGATCATTACAAAAACCCGCGCAACAAAGGGGTTTTGAATGACAGCATCGTCGTGGATATGAACAATCCGACATGCGGCGACCGAATCAGGCTGACAATGAAGCTTGACGGAGACATCGTGGAAGATGCGAAATTTGAAGGGGAAGGCTGTTCCATTTCAATGGCATCCGCTTCGATGATGACTCAGGCGATTAAAGGGAAAGATATTGAAACAGCCCTTACCATGTCTAAGATTTTCTCGGATATGATGCAAGGGAAAGAATATGATGATTCTATCGATCTGGGTGATATTGAAGCCCTTCAAGGCGTTTCAAAATTCCCGGCCCGTATTAAATGTGCAACCCTGTCATGGAAGGCACTTGAAAAAGGAGTCGCTAAAGAAGAAGGCGGCAATTAAAAGGATTGGAGTGAAAATGGATGGCTAAAAAAATGCCTGATATTGGTGAATACAAATATGGTTTTCACGACAAGGACGTTTCCATTTTCCGTTCAGAGCGCGGATTGACAAAAGAAATCGTAGAAGAAATTTCTCGCATGAAAGAAGAGCCTCAATGGATGCTTGATTTCCGCTTGAAATCACTTGAACATTTCTACAATATGCCAATGCCTCAATGGGGCGGAGATCTAAACTCACTGAACTTTGACGAAATTACGTACTACGTAAAACCGTCTGAGCGTTCAGAGCGTTCTTGGGATGAAGTTCCTGAGGAAATTAAGCAAACATTCGACAAGCTCGGTATTCCTGAAGCTGAACAAAAATACCTTGCGGGTGTTTCTGCTCAGTACGAATCTGAGGTTGTATACCACAACATGAAAGAAGATCTTGAAGCGCAAGGCATCGTCTTTAAAGACACGGACAGCGCGCTGAAAGAAAATGAAGACATTTTCCGTGAGCACTGGGCAAAAGTGATTCCGCCGACTGATAACAAGTTCGCGGCGCTGAACTCAGCTGTTTGGTCCGGCGGATCTTTCATCTACGTGCCAAAAGGCGTGAAGGTTGAGACACCGCTTCAAGCTTACTTCCGTATCAACTCTGAAAATATGGGTCAATTCGAACGTACGCTGATCATCGTTGACGAGGAAGCAAGCGTGCATTACGTTGAGGGCTGTACGGCACCTGTTTACACAACAAACTCTCTTCACAGTGCGGTTGTTGAGATCATCGTGAAAAAAGGCGGCTACTGCCGTTATACAACGATCCAAAACTGGGCGAACAACGTTTACAACCTTGTAACAAAGCGTACGATCTGTGAAGAAAACGCAACTATGGAATGGATCGATGGCAACATCGGGTCTAAACTGACAATGAAATATCCGGCTTGTATCCTAAAAGGCGAAGGCGCGCGCGGTATGACGCTTTCTATCGCTCTTGCGGGTAAAGGCCAGCATCAGGATGCGGGTGCGAAAATGATTCACCTTGCGCCAAACACATCTTCCACAATCGTATCAAAATCGATTTCAAAACAGGGCGGAAAAGTAACCTACCGCGGAATCGTCCACTTCGGACGTAAAGCGGAAGGCGCCCGTTCCAACATCGAGTGCGATACGCTCATTATGGATAACAAATCAACATCAGATACAATTCCTTACAATGAAATCTTAAATGATAACATTTCATTGGAGCACGAAGCGAAAGTGTCTAAAGTATCTGAAGAACAGCTCTTCTACTTGATGAGCCGCGGTATTTCCGAAGAAGAAGCGACTGAAATGATCGTAATGGGCTTCATCGAGCCATTCACAAAAGAGCTTCCAATGGAATACGCAGTTGAAATGAACCGTTTGATTAAATTCGAAATGGAAGGTTCAATCGGTTAATGTTAATAAAAAAGGACGCGACTGGTTTACAGACGCGTCCTTTTTATATACAGAAGAAAACCGTGGGCCGAGGGCGCGCACGGAGTTGTTCTTTCTCAGTTTTCTGTTGTCTCGGGGTTAACAACTTTCATCACAGATGTTCTGTTGGTATAATTGCTGTTCATCTCTAGCAATTGAGTATAGGCCGTGTCAAATTCCTCTTTTGTCATCTGCTTTGCGGCTAATGCAGAGCATAAAATGGCAAAGGCAATCGGCATTGTGTCAATGTGAATATCAATATGGACTTCCGAATTGCCGCTGTTTTCAATAACAGAGCCATTTTTGGGCATTTCCGCAGCATGTCTGTTGATAGGAATGATATTCTCGTTCATTACTCTTCTCCGTCTTGAGACTGTGCCTGTGCCTGATCCTGATCTGTATTCACGTTGACTACGACTTTTGCATTGCCGCTGTTTTCAACTTTAGCAACTGATACATTGCGCTTTTGGTTTTCTTCATTTTCATGACGATTTTCGCTCATGGTATCATCCTTTCTCTATTGATAGTGACAGGATATTCAATAGGAGAGTGAAGAGATTGGACGAACTTCGCGATTTTTCCACATTGGGTCTAAAGGTCGAAGAAAAGCACTCTATTTGGTAAAATGAATAGATATTATAAAAGAAAAGGTGTTTGCATATGAAGTCTTACATCATCGTCGGCGCAGGCATACTAGGTGCGTCGACGGCTTATCATCTCGCAAAATCAGGAGCCCGGGTTACGGTGATTGACCGGAATGAACCGGGACAAGCGACTGACGCGGCGGCGGGGATCGTCTGTCCTTGGCTGTCGCAGCGCCGCAATCAGGATTGGTATCAGCTCGCTAAGGGCGGAGCGCGATACTATAATGATTTAATCAAGCAATTGGAAGAGGACGGAGAGACAGACACCGGATACAAGCGTGTCGGGGCGATCAGCATTCACACTGATTCAGTGAAGCTTGATAAGATGGAGGAGCGGGCGTATAAGAGGCGCGAGCATGCGCCGGAGATCGGTGACATCACCCGTTTGTCCGCGAGTGAAACGAAAAAGCTGTTTCCCATTTTAGCTGACGGCTATGAATCGGTTCATATCAGCGGCGCCGCTCGTGTGAACGGGAGGGCGCTATGCCGGTCGCTTTTAAGCGCTGCCGAGAAACATGGTGCGGTCATTGTAAAAGGAAACGCGTCCTTGCTTTTTGAGAACGGAAGAGTCACCGGTGTCCAAACAGATAAGCAGCAGTTTGAGGCTGATAATGTGATCGTGACTGGAGGGGCATGGGCCAATGAATTGATGAAGCCTCTGGGCATTCATTTTCAAGTGTCCTTTCAGAAGGCGCAGATTATGCATTTTGAAATTCCTGGCGCAGATACCGGATCATGGCCGGTGGTGATGCCGCCGAATGATCAGTATATTCTGTCCTTTGATGACGGCAGAATTGTAGCAGGCGCCACCCATGAAAATGAGGCCGATCTTAAAGACCTGCGTGTGACAGCAGGGGGACAGCATGAAGTCTTGAGCAAAGCACTTGCCGCAGCCCCGGGGCTTGCTGACAGCACAGTCATTGAAACAAGAGTGGGCTTCAGACCGTTTACACCGGGGTTTCTGCCAGTGGTGGGTGCCGTGCCGAATGTTCAAGGACTTTACGCCGCTAACGGTTTAGGCGCGTCAGGATTAACGATGGGGCCGTTTCTCGGTTCAGAGCTCGCAAAGCTAGTTCGCGGACAGCCGACAGGAATAGACCTTAGCCCTTATGATCTTGCCGGAGCGCTTGCATAATAATGAAAGGCATGACAAACAAATATAATAAAGCTGTTCTAGCTTTTCTTTCCTGTCTGTGTTAGCATTTATCTTTAATGAAAAAGAGGACGTGAACTGATTTTGATAAAAATTGATATACCAGCACCGAATGTGACGATCACCGAACGGCAGCAGTCAGCCAATGATAACGAGCCGAAAATAAAGGCGATTTACGGATTCATCGACTTTCACCAGATACCAAGGGATAAAGGCGGCATCTTCATGTTTTACAACATTCACGATGAGCTGCTGTTTGTCGGTAAAGCCAGAAAGTTAAGACAGAGAATTAAGAAGCATTTTGAAGATACTGTCTCACCGATCAAAAATCACAGAGACGAAGTATATAAAATTGAAGTATGTGTAGTCGAAGATCCAATGGAAAGAGAAATTTACGAAACCTACATCATCAATACACAGCACTCGAAGTACAATATAGACAAGGTATTTTTTAAATAAGAAGTCAGTCTGCGGATTGAGCAGTGAAGCCAGAGCTTATGCTAAGTTCTGGCTTTTTGATTTGGCATTTTTCTGTACGTAGGCCTGTAGTCTATCACTCGATTAAATTATTGAGAAATTTCAGAAAATGATATTGACAATCCAAGCTGCGGACTTTAATATAACAATATATAATGTTATATAACGTTATATAATAAAAATGAGGAGTGAAGGATTTGAGTCAAGTCACAGCAAAAGTTAATCGTGAGGTTCAAGCTTTCTTGCAGGATTTGAAAGGAAAAACCATTGACCATGTATTCTTTGTCGCATGCGGAGGGTCTTCGGCCATCATGTATCCGAGTAAATATGTGTTTGACAGGGAGTCAAAATCAATCAGCTCCGACCTTTACAGCTCTAATGAATTTATTCAGCGAAACCCTGTGCAGCTTGGTGAAAAGTCTCTTGTCATTTTGTGCTCGCATTCGGGAAATACTCCGGAAACGGTAAAAGCCGCTGCATTTGCGAGAAGCAAAGGCGCGCTTACGATTGCAATGACGTATAAGCCGGAGTCTCCTTTAGCACAGGAAGCGCAATATGTCGCCCAATATGACTGGGGTGATGAGGCGCAGGCGATCAATACGAACTATGGTGTTCTATATCAAATCGTTTTCGGCGCTTTGCAGGTATTAGAAAACAATACGAAATTTGAACAAGCAATAGAAGGTTTAGATCAATTGCAGGCTGTGTATGATGAAGCCCTTAAGCAGGAAGTTGAAAACACACAGCAATTTGCAAAAGCACATGAAAAAGAAAGCATCATTTATACAATGGCAAGCGGTGCAAACTACGGTGTCGCTTACTCCTACAGCATCTGCATTCTCATGGAAATGCAATGGATTCATTCCCACGCCATTCATGCCGGAGAATATTTTCACGGACCGTTTGAAATTATTGATGAATCCGTGCCGTTTATCATCCTGCTCGGTTTAGATGAAACAAGGCCTCTTGAAGAGCGGGCGCTTACCTTCTCGAAAAAATATGGCAAAAAGCTGACTGTGCTCGATGCCGCATCTTACGACTTCACTGCAATTGACGATTCAGTAAAAGGCTACCTTGCTCCGCTCGTTCTTAACCGTGTGCTGAGAAGCTATGCGGACGCTTTGGCAGAAGCAAGAAATCATCCTTTATCTCATAGAAGATACATGTGGAAAGTTGAGTATTGATCTGAAAAAGAGGAACCATTATGCATTAGACTATAATGTTATATAACATTATAGTCTAATGTCCAGAGGAGGCCAACCCTTTGAAGAAAATGTTTTTATTTTTGATCATTGCAGCTGTCGGTATGCTCACCATTGCGGGCTGTTCGAGCCAGGGCAGTTCAGCGGATGGAAAGGTGACATTGAAATTTTTCCACAGATGGCCGAAGGAGCCGGAAAAAAGGTATTTTGAAGAGGTTGTAAAGGAATTTGAAAAAGAGCATCCGGATATCGACATTCAAACTGAAGCGGTTTTGAATGACTCCTATAAAGATAAAATTAAAGTTATGCTGGGAACCAGCAGCCCTCCTGATATTTACTTCTCATGGAGTGACGAGTTTGCTTTTAAATTTATCAGAGGAAATAAAGCACTTGATCTCTCGTCCTACTACAAAGATGATACAGATTGGTCATCGCAGCTCGTTCAATCGCAAGTTACACCATTTACGTATGAAAACAAACAATATGGCGTGCCGTGGCAAATGGACGCTAAATCATTTTTCTATAATAAAGATATTTTTAAAAAGCTCAATCTAGAGCCGCCGGCGACTTGGGATGAACTCATCGATGTCTCCAAGAAGCTGAAAGAAAATGGCTATACGCCGATCAGTTTCGGAACAAAAGCGCCTTGGACAATCTCACATTATATCGGCACGCTGAATCAGCGGATGGTCGATGAAAAAACAAGAGAAAAGGATTATAACGCCAAAACGGGTGAATTTACCGATGAAGGCTATGTGAAAGCACTTGAAAAGCTGCAGGAACTGATGCCTTACTTCAATAAACATGTAAATTCCGTCGACCATGAATATGTGAGACAGCAATTTAAGAGCGGAAAGTCGGCGATGATATATGCGGAAACGGCTGAAATCAAACTGGTCGAGCCAGTGAATCTAGGGATGTTCTCATTCCCTGAAATCAGCGGACAAAAAGGATCTTCAGAAGCGTTAACGGGGGCGCCTGAAGGATTTATGATTTCTTCGAAAACAAAACATCCGAAGGAAGCAGTGGAATTTTTGCAATTTCTGACGTCGAAAAAAATGGGTGTAAAGCTCGTTAAGGACGTCGGCAAATACAGTGCGGTGCAAGGGACGGCAACCCAAGAAAATTCTACAGCCATTCAGCGTGAAGCCGTTCAGCATATCGTAGATGCCAAATCAATGGTTCCGTGGTTCGATATGGATGTTGATGTTGAAATCGCAGATGTGTACTTAACAAGCGTCCAGCAAATGCTTGGCGGCGACACGACACCGGAGCAGGTCATGAAAGCCGTCCAAAAAGCAGCCAAGCAAGTGAAGGCGTCAGCTGAATAAATCAAAGAAAAGGTGAAGCGACGCACCTTTTCTTTTTATAAAGGAGATGAGTTATCCTTGGTCAACCAAAATAGAATAATCCCCTATTTGTTTTTACTGCCGGCTCTTGTTTTTCTACTTTTCGTTTATATCCCGATTTTTGAGAATGTCTTTCTCAGTCTGTTTCAATGGAGCTCTTTTTCTCCGGAAAAAACGTTTATCGGATTGAAGAACTATGTTGAATTATTTCGTGATCCTGTCTTTTATCAAGCCCTCACGAATAACGTGCTCTACGCAGTGATCTCAATTGTATGCCAGGTGTTTGGCGGTTTGATTTTGGCGGCGGTGCTTGAGGATAAGCTGGTCAGAAAATGGTCGCCTTTTTTTCGTACCGTTTTCTTTTTGCCGGTTGTCATCTCGATGACGGTGATCGCGCTTTTATTTGATTTTATTTACAACCCTGAGACGGGGCTTTTGAATCAGCTGCTTCAGGCAATCGGACTTGATCAGCTGACGAGGGCATGGCTCGGGGAGGACAGCACGGCTATGCTTTCTGTCATCTTTGTGTCGCAGTGGCAGTCTGTCGGTTATATTGCGATGCTGTATATTGTGTCGATTCAAAAAATACCGGATGAACTGTATGAAGCGGCGCGTCTTGACGGTGCGGGGAAAATTCAGCAGTTTTTTCACATTACCATCCCCCAGACGAAAGAGATGTCTTTTGTTGCGGTGGTGATGACGCTGACAGGCGCTTTTACAGTGTTTAACGAGCCGTACATTTTGACAGGCGGCGGACCGGGAAACGCTTCTGAGGTATTAAGCACATTCTTATATAAAAGCGCCTTTACAAAGGATATGATGGGGTATGCTTCAGCGATTGCCACTGTTGTGTTACTCATTACGCTTGCTTTGTCGCTCATGCAAATGAAGTTCTTTAAAACCGGAAAGGAGGATTAACAGATGCTGCCTCAAAAGAAGACAGATTCGTTAAGATTAGAGCCTGTGCCTGACCGGTACATCGAGGTGAAAAGAAAGCCGAGGCGAAAATGGTATATCGGAGAAACGTCTGTATGGGTTTTTCTGTTTCTTTATCTAATCGCGATTGCTTATCCGCTTTTATGGATGGTCATGAGCGCCTTTAAAAGCTCGGATGATATTTTTGAGAACAGCTGGTCGCTGCCGTCTTCGTGGCATCCGGAGAACTTTGTGTCCGCCTGGAATCAGGGGATTTCTTCTTATTTTATGAACAGTGTGATCGTGACGGCGCTGACATGTGTGATTACTGTCTTTATCAGCGCATGGGCGGCATACGGGCTTTCGAGGTTCGAGTTTAAAGGAAGAGGGTTCTTTTTGGTGCTTTGTCTTGGCGGTTTGATGCTGACGCCTCAGGTCAGTCTTGTGCCGCTTTATTCCATTATTCAGTCGCTGGGGCTTTACAATACGTATTGGGCTTTGATTTTGCCTTATGCGGCTTATCGGATTCCATTTACCATCATTTTAATCCGCTCTTATTTTCTTTCTATTTCTAAAGAATTGGAAGAGGCGGCTTATTTAGATGGGTGTACGAGTTTCGGAGTATTTTTCAGAATTTTCTTACCAATGAGTGTGCCGATTTTAGTGACGTCGGGTATTCTGACAGCTTACCATACGTGGAATGAGTTTATGTTTGCGATTATTTTCATAGATGACGAGAATTTGCGGACCATTCCAGCGGGGCTGATGCAGTTCCGAGATGCGCTGCAGACGGATTGGGGCGTCTTGCTGGCGGGATTAACGATTTCTGCCGCGCCGATTATTATTCTGTTTTTATTTATGCAGAAATATTTTGTCCGCGGGATTGCAAGCGGAAGCGTAAAAGGATAAAGGAGGAAGCACAATGAAATTAATTGCTGTTGGAGACAACGTTGTAGACTACTATCAGGATCAAGAAACATTCTATCCGGGAGGAAATGCCTTAAATGTCGCAGTGCTTGCAAAACGGCTCGGGCATGAGTCTTCCTATATCGGAATCATCGGCAATGACGAAGCCGCGGCTCATCTGCTGAATGTGCTGAAATTGGAGAAGGTCAACGCTGATTTTATTCGCCAGGCGCATGGGGAAAACGGAATGGCAATCGTTACCCTTGATGAACAGGGGGACCGGATCTTTGTCCGATCGAATAAGGGCGGCATCCAGTCGCGTCTCCGTCTTGTGTTCCAGGAAAAGGACTTATCTTTTATCAGCGGCCATGATCTGCTGCATACCAGTGTGTACAGCAGGCTTGAGAACGATTTGCCGCAGCTGTGCGGACTGATCCCGGTTTCTTTTGATTTTTCAACAAATCGAGAGGATGAGTATTTGAAAAAGGTCTGTCCTTATGTGACGTACGCGTTCTTTTCAGGGAGCGATCTGAGTGAGACGGAGTGCGGCCAGCTCGCCAAAAAGGCACATGAGTATGGAGCAAAAATTGTTTGCATGACCCGCGGCGGGCAAGGGGCGATCCTGTCTGCGGGGGACCGAATCTACCATCAGCCGATTGTGGAAGCTGATATAATAGACACACTCGGAGCGGGAGATTCATTTATCGCGGGATTTTTGACTGCGTTTTGTGAGAAGCAGGATATGATGAACGCTTTGCGCCAAGGAGCGGAAACAGCTGCGAAAACATGCGGAGTGTACGGGGCATTCGGCTACGGCTATCCCTATCGCCTGGAGGAAGGGGGAAGCAGTGAAAAAACGAGAATACTATAAGCAGTGTCTCGTTTTTTATGCCTGTCATGTGTAGGGACTGTTGATTGTAAATGTGACACGGTTTGTGTGCATCAGAAACAGTGAGCAGTAGATCGGCTGATCGTTTGAGGTAAATGCGGTTTTATCGATTTCAAACAGCGCATCCCCGATATCGCAATCCAAGTATTTGCTTTCCTCCTGCTGGGCATAGACAACATTTAATAGTTTTGTATTGTGAGTGGGAACAACTTGGTATTGCTGCTTTAAAATATCATGCATAGATACACCGTCAGCAATAAACGTATTGATGGCAGGAAACATGTCCAGCGGGTAATGCGTGATCTCAAAGGTGAGCGGCTGATCATCGTTATATAAAATCCGTTTTAATTCAACGACAGGGCTCTCGGGATTAATCTGAAGCTTTTCGGCGATCGGTTTCGATGCTGGTATGATTTCATGGGACAGAACCTGATGCTTCGGTTTTTTCCCGGTTGATTCCATAAATTCAGAGTAGCCGTTTACTGCGATCAGCTCTCTCTTCAATTTAGGGCTTTTAACGAACGTTCCTTTTCCCTGCTGCCTGATCAGATAACCTTCTTCGACCAGATCGAGAATGGCTTTTCTGACGGTAATGCGGCTCACATTATACTTGCTGCAAAGCTCGTTTTCTGTGGGCAGCTTGGCAGCCGGGGAATACAAGCCCTTTTTAATGTCATCTGTTATGATTTGTTTTAGCTGAATGTATAAAGGTGTTGAACTTCCGTTGTTTAACAAGGGGTAGCCTCCTTTTAAGCTATTATTTATATTATAATGTATTATGACGTTATAATACAAATTTGCGTTTTTTGTTTTAGAAATATAGCAAATATGGGAATCGATTACTCTAAAAATAACAGAAAGACCGAGTTGTTTCCAGTGACGAAATAACGGAGAAAAAAAGACGGGGGGAGTTTTCTGATGGCTTCATTAACATTTGAACATGTCAAAAAATCATATCATTCACAATTAACGGTGAAGGACTTTGATTTAGATGTAAAAGATAAAGAGCTTTTGGTGCTGGTGGGGCCGTCAGGCTGCGGCAAATCGACAACCCTGCGGATGGTGGCCGGGCTGGAAAGCATTTCGGAAGGAAGCCTCTTCATCGATGGGGAACGGGTCAATGATCTTCCGCCGAAGGAGCGTGATATCGCGATGGTGTTCCAAAACTATGCGCTGTATCCGCATATGACTGTTTTCGATAACATGGCATTCGGACTGAAGCTCAGAAAAATGCCGAAACAAGAAATTGCCGAGCGGGTGCATGCAGCTGCAAACATTTTGGAGATTGAGCATTTGCTGAAGAGAAAACCGAAGGCACTTTCCGGCGGCCAGCGGCAAAGGGTGGCGCTTGGCAGATCAATTGTGCGGGAACCAAAGGTCTTTTTAATGGATGAACCGCTTTCTAATCTGGATGCGAAGCTGAGAGTGACGATGCGGACAGAAATCAGCAAGCTTCACCAGCGGCTGGAAGCAACCATTATCTATGTCACCCATGATCAGACTGAAGCGATGACGATGGGCGATCGGATTGTCGTCATGAATGAAGGTAAAATTCAGCAAGTGGCCAAGTCTCATGATATCTATCATTATCCGGCAAACCTGTTCGTGGCCGGGTTTATTGGCTCTCCCGGAATGAACTTTTTCAAAGGCATGATTGAAGAGCACCATGGCGAGCTGTTTTTTACAAATCCTTCGATCCGGCTTCATATTCCTGAAGAAAAGGCGAAACGGCTGAAGGAAAAAGGCTATACCGGAAAACAGATGACAGCCGGTGTACGGCCGGAGCACATCGCACAAATGACTGGAAATGACCGGCTGTTTGATTCTGTGTTTAAAGCGACGGTAGAAGTGAATGAAAATTTGGGACCTGAGCTGATTGTGCATGTCAGCGCCGGGAACGAGCGGCTCACGGTTCGCCTGGATGGCGGCAATCGAATCGCCGCGGGCGATACAATTCAGCTGGCGGTGAAAATGGATCACGCCGTCTTTTTCGATGCTGAAACGGAACAGGCTGTGTATTAGAAAAGGTGCTCCCTTCGGGGGAGCACCTTTTTCTTACGGCCAAATGTCGTCTGCCCATTCAGGGTGATCGATAAATGGATTTCGGTTGTGCTGATATTTTTCATAAATGATTTCATTTCTTTTTCTTTCGCGGGCATCAACAGGGTCCTGCCTATTCCATTCAAGCAAGGCGGATTGTTTTCCGTGATAAGGAGCAGAGCCGTTTCCTGTCCTATCATTGAGCTCAAGGTCAGGGTAGCCGTCGTCTCCTTCGTAACGGACAGCCATGTAAAACAGCATGCGGGCGACATCGCCTTTCACATCATCGCGGGGCTCCCATGAATCTCCGTCATAGTAATTTCCGGGCGCTTTCGCATACTCGTTGCCGCCGTTGTCAAAGTCCATGTTGCCTCTGGCACTGTTTACTTGGACGTCTGCTGGGCGCAAGTGATGAATATCAGTGCCGGGCCCCTTGCTTGTACCAAAATCGCCATGGGATTTCGCCCAGACATGCTCCCGGTTCCAGTCCCCGACATTGCCGCCGTTCAGGTTTTTCGAACGGGATTCATTCGTATAGAGCAGGATGACGTTATTCGGATTGGCCGGATCTGCATCTGTTTCTTTCAGCGCGTTCCATACCTCGCTGTAAGACAGCATCGTATGTCCGCTAATGATGCGGTGCAGCGCGCTTTTTAACGCTTCTCCGCTTTTTCCTTCAGCACCTTCATAATAGGTGTCTGTGTCGGCGTATGGTGCAGCGGGAGAGACTAATGAGAGAATGCCCCCGGAGGCTGCGGAAGAAGTAGCTGCACGGTCATTCAGGTTCAATCCGGTTTGCGCGCTTGCTGAAGCAGAGGGCGCAAACCATCCGGAAATCAGTAATACACAGACGAGCGGCAGAAACCTTGCTTTTTTTGTCATCACTTGCCCTCCTTTAGATCAGATCATGTCTATTATCTAAAATTGAGATAAAGGTTAGAAGTGTCATTTTGTATATTTTTTATTACATTTGTAAAATGGTAACTTTGGAGGAGGCAGAACTCTATTGTTCCGGGATCTTTAGTCCGCGTTATTGCTCCGCGGATATTAGGCAAGCGCTGTTCCTTGATCGAGTGCCGCTTCACTGAAAGCATTGCCTTCCCGTGATTTTCGCTAGTTCATACAATAAATCTTTAGAACCACTTTTTCCTCTCGCTGTTTTTTTAATTCATCGCTGCCTATTGACTCTCTTCCTTACTGGCTGCTATTCCTAAATGGAATGGCAGGCTGGTTATTATGACCAAAAAACAAACGTTTTTTTGGTTTATGTGCTGATGAACTATACGTCTTCCTCCCTCTATAATGAAGTCACCATAACGGCCAGAGGAGGAAGACATGGAAAAGCAGAGGCTTTCAGTAGAAAGCGGCATCGCTGATTACATCGATTGGCTTGCCCAATTCGGTGCGTCTGCTGATGGCGGAGTGACGAGACTTTTGTACACCAAGGAGTGGATGGACGCGCAGCTCGCCGTGAAAGAGGAGATGTCGGCATTTGGGCTTGACGCCAGATTTGACGACGTCGGCAATGTCTTTGGAAGGCTTCAGGGCACCCAGTCTCCGGATGAAGTGATTTTAGCCGGCTCACATATCGATACGGTGATCAATGGGGGAAAGTATGACGGCTCATATGGCGTGCTTGCGGCAATGCTTGCTTTAAAGCAGCTCAAAGAAACATACGGAGCGCCGAAAAAAACGCTTGAGGCCGTGTCTTTATGTGAGGAAGAGGGCAGCCGTTTTCCGATGACATACTGGGGATCAGGGAATATGATGGGTGCTTTGTCATTGAAGCATGCGGAAGTACCGAGAGACGGATCAGGTGTTTCATTACAAGAGGCGATGCATGACAACGGTTTTGGCAGAGGCGTGTATCCGTCAGCGCACAGGACAGATATCAACGCTTTTATTGAAATTCACATTGAACAAGGACAGACGCTTGAAATGTCAGGACGAGATCTCGGTGTGGTGACAAGTATAGTCGGGCAGAGGAGATATCTGATTACGCTTGAGGGAGAATGCAACCACGCAGGGACCACCTCCATGAAGTGGCGCAAGGACCCGCTCGCAGCCAGCAGCCGAGTGATTCATGAACTGCTGTTTCGCGCTGAAGAACAGCCGGATGAGCTTCGTCTGACATGCGGAAAAATGACGGTGCAGCCCAATGTGGCCAATGTCATACCTGGCCGGGTGCAGTTTTCAATCGATATTCGACATCAAAATCAGCATGTTCTGGAGCATTTTCATGAAGAAATGACTGCTGTCATCAACGGCATTTGTGACGAAAAAGGGATTCACGCCATGATTGATGAATATATGCGGATAGAGCCTGTGCCGATGGACAAAACGCTTTCTGCCAAGGCTCTTGAGACAGCGGCAGAAAACGGTATCAGCTGTGAAGAAATGGTGAGCGGGGCAGGGCATGATGCGCAAATGATCGGAAGGAGCTGCCCCGCTTGTATGCTGTTTGTGCCGAGCAGAGGCGGCATCAGCCATTCGCCGAAGGAGTTTACTTCTGCACGTCAGCTTGAGATCGGCGTCCGCACATTGACTAATTTATTATACAAACTGGCTTACTGATGAAGGAGGAATGGCTGTGTCAGGCAGAAAAGAATTATGTACACCGTTAAGAACGATTATGACACCGGGGCCTGTAGAGGTCGATCCGCGTGTATTAAGAGTGATGAGCACGCCGGTTGTCGGCCAATTTGATCCGGCGTTTACCGATATCATGAATGAAACGATGGAGATGCTCCGAGAATTATTTCAAACGAAAAATCGCTGGGCGTATCCGATTGACGGCACCTCCCGGGCGGGAATCGAAGCGGTGTTAGCGAGTGTCATTGAACCGGGAGATGACGTGCTTATTCCGATATACGGACGCTTTGGCTTTTTGCTGACTGAAATCGCTGAGCGGTACGGGGCGAATGTTCATACGATTGAGTGTGAGTGGGGAACGGTTTTTGACCCTGACGCTATTATACGGGAAATGAAAAAAGTGAAGCCGAAAATTGTGGCGATGGTGCACGGGGAAACATCAACTGGCCGAATCCATCCGCTGAAAGCGATTGGAGAAGCGTGCCGTGCTTGGGATGCACTGTTTATTGTCGATGCGGTAGCGACAATTGGGGGCTGCGAGGTGAAAGTGGATGAATGGAACATTGACGCAGCTATCGGTGGTACGCAAAAGTGTTTGTCTGTTCCGTCTGGCATGGCACCGATTACATATAATGAACGGGTGGCAGATATCATTGCGGCGCGCAAAAAGGTGGAACGCGGAATTGCGACCCAGGCAGACAAGGCGAAGCTTTCCGGAAATCGCCCGATCACAAGCAATTATTTTGATTTGAGCCAGCTCGAGGATTATTGGAGCGAACGGCGGCTCAATCATCATACAGAAGCGACAACGATGCTTTATGCCTTGCGTGAGGGCGTGAGACTGGTGCTTGATGAAGGCCTTAAAGCACGTTTCGAGCGGCATCAATACCATGAGGCCGCGTTAATAGCCGGAATTAAAGCGATGGGGCTGAAGCTGTTTGGGGATGAGAGCTGCAAAATGCCTGTTGTCACCTGTGTGCAAATCCCGGACGGCGTAGATGGAGAGTCAGTCCGCCATATGCTTTTGGCACAGTTTGGAATCGAAATCGCCAGCTCATTCGGCCCTTTAGCCGGGAAGATTTGGAGAATTGGTACGATGGGCTACAGCTGCAGAAGAGAAAACGTACTGTTTGTCCTTGCCGGATTAGAAGCTGTGCTTCTCAGACATGGCGCTGTGATCGAAGCGGGAAAAGCGCTTCAGGCCGCGCTTGATGTATATGAAAATGCTAAGAGCCAGGCAGCGATTTAAAGAAAAAGCTTGCGGAATTCCGCAGGCTTTTTTCATTTTCGCTCATTCTCCAATCTGATTTTCTCCGTTTGACTCTTTTTACAAATCCGTTTTCTCTGTGTTGCATTTTCTGACGGAGCATGAGTCATTTTTTCTTTTTTCATCTATTCTTTATTCAAGGCACCTATAAAGTGACGTTTTATTTCTTACAGCAATTTTTGAAAGGGGGATGCGGCATTGGAGTATTTTTACACGATTTTAGATGCGCTTCTGGAAGATCAGGACGAGGCTGTGCTGGCGACCATTGTACAAGTCGAAGGCTCTGCATATCGAAAAGCGGGCGCCACCATGCTCTTTAAGAAAAACGGAGAAAGAATCGGCTTGCTGAGCGGCGGGTGTCTGGAAGAGGATATATCCGAAAGAATCGGTGAGCTCGGCGATCAGCTGCCTACAGCGCTTATATCCTATGACATGCGGGCTGAAGACGATCTTTCATGGGGCATGGGAGTCAGCTGCAATGGCGTTATTCATATCTATGCGGAACGAATCTCTCAGGAAAAAAAGCGGCACTATGAAAGAGTAAGAGACTGCCTTTATTCAGGAAAAGCCGTAACAGCTGTTACACAGATTGAATCCTCACAGTCAGGGCGTTATTTGTTTTTGTCAGAGACCGGATATTTTGGGCACTGGCCGGATGTGCCGCTTCAAGATATTCAACGCACCGCTTCAACGCTTCATGTACCGCATTTTGATCCATCATCAAACATTTTTATTCAGCGTATTGAGCCGAAGCCGCGTCTCATTCTGTTTGGGGCGGGCCCAGATATGATACCGCTCGCCAATTTGGCGGCTGAGACCGGATTTTCTGTCATTGTGACAGATTGGCGGCCTGCATATTGCACAGCCGCTCTTTTTCCAAAAGCAGATCAGCTGATCACTGCCTTTCCGGAGCAGATGCTCAGTGAATTTGGATTTTCCCCTCAGGATTCCGCTGTTGTGGCGACTCACCATTTTCAGCACGATCAAGTCATCGTTGAATCCTTATTTTCTCGAGACCTTCATTATATCGGGCTTTTGGGTTCCGAAAACCGCACGAAACGGCTGCTGAATGGAAAACAGCCGCCCGCGCATTTTTACAGTCCGGTCGGGTTGAAAATCGGCGCGGAAGGCCCAGAGGAAATTGCCGTCAGCATCGTTGCGGAAATCCTTCAAACACGAAAACGGCTGGCGGTTATATGAGCATTATCGGTATATTTCTGGCGGCCGGAAAAAGCGAGAGAATGGTCACAAACAAGCTGGCATTGCCGCTAAAAGGAGAAACGATCGGATCGGCTTCATTAAAAACAGCTCTATTATCCCGTCTTGACCATGTGCTGATTGTCGAGAGGACAGAACATGCTTCACTTGAGTGGATCGGGGCGCAATATCAAGCACCGCCTTTTCTGGATCGCTGGAGTTTGCATGTCTGTAAAGAGGCGGAAAAGGGCCAAGGGCATTCTGTCAGCAGCGGGGTGAGAAAAGCTGAAAGCATGGGGGCAGACGGGGTCGTCATTCTGTTGGGTGACCAGCCGCAGCTTTCTGTCGATCATGTAAATGCCCTGATATCAAGGGCTCATGAAATGTTTGCGGTGTCAGCGTCTTTGCGTACGCTCAGTCCGCCTATTTATTTCTCATCCGCCTGTTTTCCATATGTAAAGGAGTTGAAGGGAGATGAGGGTGCCCGCAGGCTGCTGAAAAACGGACAGCTTGGCACTGGAGCGGTGCTGGCAGTGAAAGCGTGCGAAGAACTGGAAGATATTGATACGCCGGAGGAATATGACACTGTCAGGAGGCGAATACATGTACGGACAAGTGACACAGGCGCGAATGAACATTCAATTATGGAGGCCGGCAGCGCTTGATGAGGCATTTTCTCTTTTGAAGCAGCTTGCGCCAGATGTGTGTGCAGCATCGGGCAGCACGCTGCTCCAGCTCCAATGGGACAAAGGAATTCTTCCGAAAGCGCATCTCATCAGCCTTGAAGGCATTGATGAGATGAAAGGCATTACCGCTGACGGCACCCATGTGTCGATCGGGGCGCTCACCACGCTGAATGAATGCAGAAAAAACAGCCTCATCAAGCGGGATTTGGCTTGCTTATGTGATGCAGTTTCTGCTGTTGCAGCGCCGGGAATCCGAAGCCGGGCCACAATTGGCGGCAACATAGCGAGTAAAATAGGGGATTTGATTCCGCTTCTGCTTGTGCTTGATGCGGAGCTTATCGTTTATCAGAAGGAGCTTGTCAGGCTGCCGCTTGCTGGATGGATCTCCAGTGAAGAGTATTCACATGGAATCGTGACGCGTGTGATCATCCCGCGTCCAGAGGGAGATCGTGTGTTTTTCCGCAAGCTGGGAAGGCGGCAGGCATTTACCGGAGCGGTTGCTGTGGCGGCAGGACGTTTACTGAAAGACAGTGACATTCGCCTCGCAGCGGGCCATGCCGATATCAGGCCAAAAAGATTAATAGAAAGCGAGGCGAAATGGATGGAGCCTGAATGGGAGGCGCACGAGCTGTACGAAACACTTATCAAGGAGCTGCCGTTTTCAGCTGATGCTTTCGTGTCAGCGGCATACAGAAAAAAAGCGGCTGCCAACGTCATCATGTCCGAGCTGATGTTTGAGGGAGGGGAATAAATGAGCATATGCAAACCGCCAAGAATAAGGCCGGATGGAAGGGAAAAGGTCACGGGTGAATTGAAGTATATGACTGATCTCACTTTTCAGGGGATGCTGTACGGCAAAATTCTGAGAAGCGCTTTCCCTCATGCGGAAATCGTGTCGATTTGCACCAAAAAGGCTGAAGAAATGGAAGGTGTGCGGGCGGTCGTCACCCATAAGGATGTTCCGGGTTTCAACCGTTTTGGGATTGTCATTCCTGACCAGCCGGTTCTATGCGAGGATAGAGTGCGTTATGTCGGAGATGCAGTGGCAGCAGTTGCCGCAGAAACAGAAGACATTGCCGAAGCCGCGCTGGAGCTGATTCACGTGGTGTACAGGGAGCTGGAGGTCATTGATTCTCCGGAAAAAGCGCTCCGACCAGATGCGTATATGCTGCACCCGGAAGGTAACATCCTTCATCGTGCGTTTTTCTCGCACGGCGATGTGGAAGCGGGATTCCAATCGTGTCACACCATTCTTGAAGAAACCTACGAACTGCCGCGGCAGATGCATACGTATATGGAAACGGAAGGGGGCGTAGCTGTTCCGGAACGTGACGGGGGTTTTACAATGTACGCTGGCACTCAGCACGGCTACAAGGACCGTTTTCAGCTTGCCCGCATTTTTGGTATTCCTGAAGAGAAAATTCGGGTTGTGTCGAGTCCGATGGGCGGCTCATTTGGCGGAAAGGATGAGCTGAATATTCAGCCGTATGCTGCGCTTTTGGCCCATAAAAGCGGGCGTCCGGTCAAAATACATCAGACGAGACAGGAATCTGTACGCTCAGGAATCAAGCGCCACCCGATGAAAATCACGATCAAAACAGGGGCTGATCAAACAGGGAAGCTTCTGGCTCATGATGTGAAAATCATTGCCGATACAGGCGCTTACGCCACGCTGGGACCGGCAGTCCTGGATTTTTCTGCCGAGCATGCCGCGGGTCCGTACCGCATTCCGAATATCCGCACTGAAGGGATCTCTGTGTTTACGAACAATGGGGTGGCGGGAGAATTCCGGGGCTTTGGCGGCAACCAAATCACATTTGCGCTGGAAACCCATCTTGATCGAATCAGCAGCATGCTCGGCATCGATCCGCTGGAGCTGCGAAGAAGAAATATCAGAAAACCGCATGACCCTGGGCCGCTTGAGCATCGGATTGCGCCCACTGACGGAGCGGCGCAGGTGTTGAACGTCATTTCTGCATCTTCTATTCTCAAAAGAAAACATCAGACGTCTCGTTATAAACGAAGAGGTGTTGGATCCGCAATTACTATGCACGGGGGCGGGCTTGGCTATGGCCGGATGGATGCCGCAGGAGGGCGTCTTTCCCTTTCAAGTGACGGCAAAATTACGGCTTCGTTTGGGTTTGAAGAGTGCGGGCAGGGCATACTCGCCGCGGTTGAACATATTGTCACCGAAGAGCTTGGCTGCGCGGCGGAGGATATTTCCATTGTCATTGGGGATACCGCAAAAGTGCCAAAGTCAGGCTCCTCCACGGCATCCCGCGGCACGAGCATGGTGTGGCACGCGATCCAGCGTTTGAAGAAACCGTTTCTATATCAGCTGAAAAAACGTGCCGCACAATCGGTCTCATGTTTGCCTGAACAACTCATTCTCAGCGCTGGGGGGCTGCGGATGCTTAATAAAAAGGAGCTGGTGGTGACCTATAAGGAATTGGCAGAAAAAGGCTCTTTGACTGAGGAAACAGCATTCGATTTTCCGACAACGCCTGATCCTGTGGTCGGCGGCCATTTTCTCTACTCATTTGGAGCGGCTGCAGTTGAGGTGGAGGTTGATCTATTAACAGGCGATGTCAAAGTGATAGATTGTGAGCACGCCATTGCGGCAGGCCCGGTTGTCAGTCCGCAGGGCTATCGTGGACAAATCGAAGGCGGCGCTGCTATGGCGCTCGGCTATACGCTGATGGAGGAAGCAAAAATGACGGACGGCCGTTACACAGCGGAGAATTTGGATCAGTATGTAATTCCGGGAATCAAAGATGTTCCGGCAATGAAACTGACCGCGATAGAAGAGATGATGGATGGTGACTCATATGGCCCGCGCGGTGTCGGAGAAATAGGAACGATCGCCATTACCCCGGCGATTGTAAAGGCGGTACATGATGCAGTCGGCTGCTGGGTGAACAAGCTGCCGATTTCGCGTGAAGAGCTGCTTGATGCGATAGACAGAAAGGGGATAAAACAATGGACGTAAAAGAAGCAGGATCTTTCTCTGCAAGAAAGCAGCGGTTCCGAATGACCGTGAATGGAATAGAGCAGGAGGTTGATGCGGTTCCTACAGCTCGCTTGAGTGACCTTCTGCGGACGGAATTCGAGCTGACCGGAACTAAGATATCCTGCGGAATCGGCCGCTGCGGAGCATGCTCCATTTTAATTGACGGAGAGCTGGCCAATGCGTGTATGACCATGGCTTATCAAGTAGACGGCCATTCCATTACAACAATCGAGGGAATACAAAAAGAAGAACTGGATATCTGCCAAACAGCTTTTCTGGAAGAAGGCGGCTTCCAATGCGGATACTGTACCCCAGGAATGATAATTGCACTTAAAGCACTGTTCGAGGAAACCCTGCATCCCACAGATGAACAAATAGAAGAAGGGCTGGCGGGGAATTTGTGCCGGTGTACAGGGTACGGTGGGATTATGCGGTCGGCTTGGAGGATCAGAAAAGAATTAAACAATGAGAAAATTAAGTCCGGCTCTTAAAACCGGACTTATTAGTCTGAGAAGTTTATTTCTAAAATTGTGAGACGATCAAGAGGTTTTCCTTCATTAACTTTCTCGACCACTATACTAGACACTGTATTTTGCAAAAGCTGCTTTTTTTCTTTGTCTGTCAAATTGCTCCATGACTCTATTAAATCACTGAACGCTCGGCGTTATTTCTTCAAGGGCCTTCAATTCCTCTTTTAGTTGTTTTTCCTTCTTATTTTCCCCGTTCATTCTATCTTTGAATTCTTCATCATTTAACAATTCATTAGCCCAAGCATATTGCCATTTCTTTTTCCGGGTAAGTAGTTTATCTAAATCATCCTGAATTTTTTTCTGTTTTTTTTCATTTGAGAATTGTTCTTCAAGATTTTCAATTTCGCTATCTTCTACATCCTCTATACTTGTAAAATGAGGGGCTCTAAATTGTAATTAATTTGACTTAATCGTCCCAGTCTTCATCTTCTTCCCAGTTTTCTTTTTTTTCAAGCAATCTTTTATAGAAAAATTCAATAAAGCTATCGGCTAGCTTGTCCTGGTATCCAAGCACTCTATCCCAAATAAAAACAGGACATTCATTATTACTGTTCATTTTGTTAGTATCTAAGGCATATGCAAAAAAATCTATATCTTCTATTACAACAAGTCCCTCAGATAAATTAAAGTGATTACGATATTCTTCTGTGGTTTCAACTACAGAAGCTCCACCATAGTCAAACCCCAAAGTATCAATTCCGTATAAGCCACCAGAGCCAAAGTTTTTCAGAAACCATTTATAACTATCAGGAAGTTGTAATTGGAGCTCCTTCTCTATATTAATAATCTCTTCTTCACCTATTCCTCCAGTAAAATAACTGTCTGCTTTATTATCAGTTATAAATTCTATAGTTTTTTCATATAAGTCCATTGATATCTCTCATTCCTTTTATTTTTCATATTGTTTTGCTCTCCACTTCCAATACCTATCTCGGAAATTATCATATTGGGCTTTCAAAACTGGATCGTTTCTAAAGCTTTCGCCGTCAGATTTAAGCTTATGGATAATGCCGCTATATTTAGTATGTAAGCTATTTGGAATTTCAAGCATTGGGCCAGGTTCTTCTTGAATCAAGTGATGTAAATTAATCTGTGTGCCATCTTTTGCAAACGGAGCGTTACCATTTTTCATAAGTTGAAGATTCGTAAGACCTTTACGATTTTTTTGATTAAGGTCGATATCTTTCATCGTATATACTCTACGACTTACATCTTTAATTTTCCCTTTCGCCTTTACATTTCCCTTTATTTCATATGCTTCATACTTTTCTTTATTTAACCAAGGTGGATTTATCTTTTGCCCAGTAAACGGCTTTCTACTCTCATCTAATTTTTTAGCAAGCTGGAGCAGCCTGTCTTTTGCGCTAACATCGTTGATGACATTATAAGGCATGCCACCTGCTACAACTACATCTTCTCGTATGACAAACGGTTTAATTGCTGTTAGTGGATCAGGAGTTTCGCCAAGTTTTTTAGACACTTTTTTGACTGCAGCTTTTCCAGCTGTTTTCACTCCTATTTTAGCAACTGAACCAGCACCTTTTAAGCCAAAGATGTTTACTGCTGCATATGTAAACCAATGAGCCTTTGATTCTGTGTCACCGTTCTTTACGTCTCTTACATAGGAGTTTATAATTGCATCTTTAATTGAATAAAATGTGGAATCATAGTGATAAACTGCAACTGCAGAATTAATAAGCATGTCGACAGGATGATTATGTGCCATATAGTCTAATGTTTCAGCTGTCATATCATAAAGAGCTGTAACAGTACCTTTGGCTCCAGCCATCAACTCACGTGTGTTTTCAATTTGTGTGAAATACCTCTGTTGATCTTTAGTAAGATTCTCAAAACCAATGGTTTTTGCCATTGAGTAAAATTCATCGGCATCCGCATAATCGTAGTTTTTTAGTCTTTCTTTCAGTTTTTCAATTTCTCGTTCTTTTTCTTCCTTCTTCTTAATCGTCAAATAACCTTCTGTACGTTTTTCAATATCGCCTTTTTTCTTATGTATGTCGCTTTCTCTATACGCTTTGGCATTATAGTGAATAGGTGTAGCATTTTTCCCTTTGCCTGTTGATTCTTGAAGTTTTTTAAAATCTTGTTGAATGAATTGTTCGTTAGGCTCTGTTAATGCATATTCAGTTGTTAAATCATCATCAACTTGTCCAATTTTATCAATTGTTTTTTCACGTTTCTTATCTGCACTGGCAAGTTCAACTTTAAAGTTTTCTGTTGAAAACAAATCAAGTGGTAGGATATCGTCAATATCATTCAGAATGTTTTTCATTGCTTTCTTCTGTTCAGACATAATAGCCTTTGATTTTTTATAAGCATTTGCGAGTTCATGCTCTAAAAAAGACTCCTCGACGTATGCATCTGACAAGCTGGCTTCCTCTATAACTCCAGAGACACTTGTAAGGAAAGCAATTTTCATATCGATAAGATCAATCCATTGATCTGTAACACCGACATGATCATGATAAAATGCTTTGATATTGTTTGCACCTTTACCTGAAAACTCGCTGTCATCTAAATCAGCTACGTCTTTAAATGCTTTTCTGAGCATAACCATTTGTGATCTGAGTTCCTTGTACTCTTTTGCGCGTCTATCTGCTTCAGAAAGCAGTGATTTAGCTTCAAATACCTTCATGATCATATCCTTTCTTATCAAGCTTTGTGTTTCACTGATTAACAAAATTTTACCATATAAAGATATCGAGAAATACAAAAAACCTTTTATTGGGAAAATGAACTGCAACGAAACTAACCGAAGAAAATGTTTGCGGTTTTTTTGCGGCATAAACACTTTTTGGAAATGTTACAATATTACAAAAATAGACATAAGAGGGAGGGGTATGTATGGACCAAGTTTTACCGTCATCCCGAGTGGGAGTCAAGATCAATGAATGGTATAAAATGATTCGTCAATTCAGTGTTCCTGATGCAGAAATCTTAAAGGCGGAAGTGGAGCAAGAAATAGAGGAAATGGAAGAGGATCAGGATTTACTTGTTTATTATTCGTTGATGTGTTTCCGTCATCAATTGATGTTAGATTCATTGGAGCCAGAAGACAGATATCGGGATCGTCCCACAGTCGATGAACTACTTGAAAAAATAGAAAAACCACAAAAAAGACTTACAGGCCTTTTAAAATATTACTCATTATTTTTCCGAGGGATGTATGAATTTGATCATAAAGAATACGTTGAAGCGATAAGTTATTATCGTAAAGCTGAGGAAGAATTGACTGCAGTTTCAGATGAAATGGAACAAGCTGAATTTCATTATAAAATAGCAGATGCCTACTATCAAATTGATCAGCATTTTGTTTCCCTGAATCATTTGAAAAAAGCTAAGCATTTGTTTGAAAAGAATCAATTATATAAGGTGAAAGTGATCGGATGCAATATGATGTTTGGAGCTAATATGTACGATATGTACCGGCTGACAGAGGCGGAATCATATTACCGAGAAGCTTTAAGTGTCGCTGAGGGAATGAATGAGAAAAAGACAAAAAGGATCATTGGAGTGATCTTTCATAATTTAGGCTTAGTTTATTTAAGGACCCAAAATCTAAGTGCAGCTGAAGAGCATTTCAAAAAAGCAATAGACATGAAAGAACATCTTGATACAGTGTATGGAGTAAGATCATTATATATGATGGCAAATGTACTTTACCAAAGCAACAAACCTAAGGAAGCACGTTTCTTTTATGAAACAGCTTTAAAACGGGCTGAAGATTCTAATGAAGAAGAATACATGGCGAAATTAAAGATCATTAATTCAATATATGAAGAATATAATGAAACAGAAGTAAATCAAAGCTTAGACTATTTGGAAAAGAAACGCCTGTGGTCTGATTTTGCAGAATTAACAGAAAAATTGGGTGACTTTCATTATGAGCAAAGAAACTATGCAGAGGGAAGAAGCTTCTTAAAGAGAACTATACATGCACAAACACAAATACTTAAGGTTACGGAGGCTATATAATGAAAAAATTTTTAATCAGCTCCGCTTTAATCGGTATTCTTTTTGCAGGTTTATTAAATGTGGAAAAGGTATATGATGCTTTGAATGATTCTGGAACTTTCTATGTAGCCGAAAAAGCTATTAATATCTAAGTAATATTATCCTGTTAAACCCCATCTTTTTAAGGTGGGGTTTTTACACAATCCATTTATTCTTTTTCTTATCCCATTTTAACAAACGCTGCCTCATAAGATTTTTAACGGCTTCCCGTATAGCTCGTTCATCCTTCCCAGTTTTTCTCTTCAATTGATCCAACGAAGGATTTTTTCCTAAATGGGTCATATTAAAAATAATCCGATACAGTTTTTGTTCAAAATCGTTCAATTCAATTGCCTCCTTGAGTAAATAATACCAGAACAAACATTCGTTTTTCAACTTGAAATAGAACTAATGTTCGTATAAAATAATGGTAGAGAAGGAGGAGGAACGCATGGAATCGATTTTGAAACGTTCGTTAACTGAGAAAACAGCATTAGATATGATTTATATAAGAAACGACGGTCTTATCACAAAACGATCAATAATTGTTCGGCAAATCAATCAGAGTTATATAAGGGCATTTTGTTTTAATAGCCGTCAAACAAAGACGTTTACAATCGAAAACATTCTGGCTGTTTCTCCTGCAGCATATAAAAGAGGGGTCAAGAATTATGCGTAAAATTACAGAGAGACAATATGAAACGCTCCAAGTTATCGAAAAATACATTAACGAAAAGGGGTTTGCTCCTACATATAGAGAATTGATGAATATGTTAGGGTTAACCTCACCAAGTACAGTGAAAGGGCTGTTAGATG
The DNA here is from genome assembly GCF_020861455.1 of Bacillus sp. AF23. NCBI lineage: Bacteria > Bacillati > Bacillota > Bacilli > Caryophanales > Bacillaceae > Bacillus > Bacillus sp. AF23. The sequence continues at coordinate 159,919 of NZ_JAJHVY010000030.1, read as the reverse complement.
CTCTGAAAAGAAAGGAATATGTAACTTGGGAAGCGGGGTCACCAAGAACATTAAAAATTATTAAATAAAGAACCCATCGTCATAGATGGGTTCTTTTGGTTATAAATTTAAAAGGAGGTTTTGTGTGGATTGATTAACTTTACATTATTGCATTACTCTTAGTACAGCGAACCCAGCAGTATCAATATCCATTCTCAGTACATAGCTCCTTGTATAGTAGTCAGCTATGTTCCCGAAAGCATACAACGTAAACTGTCCACTTGTTTCTGTGATCCCCATTTTAGGGCTTGTAGCATTCTTTCGAATGATACGGCTGGACTGTTTATCGTTTTTAGCGAATGTACCTTGGAAACCATGGTAAGCTCTTCTTACAGTTAAGCTTCTTCCTTCATGTTTAATATCTGCTTTGACAGAAATGTTGGCATTTGCTGTGACATAGAAGTATTGTTTTCTTAAAGTGTATGTTTTGTATGTGGCTTGGATGTCGGCGTCACTTTGGGTGAGGTTCTTAGGAAGATTTTCTTTTGATGTAGGAGTTATTTCTAGGGAGTAGACAATTCGGCTGCCGTCATCAAATTTAACTTCGAGAGATTGTCCATCTTTGAATTGGAGTTTTTCTGGATCTTGTCCTAATTCTTTTAGTTTTTTCACTTCGAGTTCTGTGTCCATCGCTTGAGACGTAGCAAGTTTGGCTTGCATAGCATTTGATGGGGTGTGGACTTGTGGTGTTTCTGACGCTGATGCTGGTGCAACAGGGACCAATAACAAAGCGGCGAGACTAGGCATTAATAAGGATCGTTTTTTCACTCTTTCCTACCTCTTTCCTATTTGAAGTTTGATACATTCGTAGTATACTTGAAAAAATAGGGAAATCATAGGGTTTATTGTAAAATAAAAGAAAAATAGGAGGAATTTACTATGGCGACTTTAGGTATCATTATTCCGATTATTGTTTGGTTAGGTATCATTTATTTAATTGTTAGATGGTTCTTGAAAAGAAGAAAGAACAAAATTTAACCATAGTAAATCCTTTTTTGCTCCAAGATGTTTGTATGGATGTTATTCGCCACCACAAGGTGGCAGGAAAGGCTGCCTCGAACATTAAAACTTACAGAGAGAGCTTATCAAATTTGATAGGCTCTTTTTTGTGTTTTAAAAAAGTAATGCCTTTCAAAACAACAGGAGATCCTGTGGTCGGCGGCCATTTTCTCTACTCATTTGGAGCGGCTGCAGTTGAGGTGGAGGTTGATCTATTAACAGGCGATGTCAAAGTGATAGATTGTGAGCACGCCATTGCGGCAGGCCCGGTTGTCAGTCCGCAGGGCTATCGCGGACAAATCGAAGGCGGCGCTGTTATGGCGCTCGGCTATACGCTGATGGAGGAAGCAAAAATGACGGACGGCCGTTACATGGTGGAGAATTTGGATCAGTATGTCATTCCGGGAATCAAAGATGTTCCGGCAATGAAACTGACCGCGATAGAAGAGCTGATGGATGGTGACTCATATGGCCCGCGCGGTGTCGGAGAAATAGGAACGATCGCCATTACCCCGGCGATTGTAAAGGCGGTACATGATGCCGTCGGCTGCTGGGTGAACAAGCTGCCGATTTCGCGTGAAGAGCTGCTTGATGCGATAGACAGAAAGGGGATAAAACAATGGACGTAAAAGAAGCAGGATCTTTCTTTGTAAAAAAGCATCGGTTCCGAATGACCGTGAATGGAATAGCGCGGGAGGTTGATGCGGTTCCTACAGCTCGCTTGAGTGACCTTCTGCGGACGGAATTCGAGCTGACCGGAACTAAAATTTCCTGCGGAATCGGCCGTTGCGGTGCATGTTCTGTCCTGCTCGACGGCAAGCTCGCCAATGCGTGTATGACCATGGCATACCAAGCAGACGGCCATTCGATCACAACCATTGAGGGGCTTCAAAAAGAAGAACTGGATATCTGCCAAACCGCTTTCCTGGTAGAAGGCGGCTTCCAATGCGGATATTGCACACCAGGGATGACGATTGCGCTCAGAGCTCTGTTTCAGGAAAACCCGCAACCTACTGACGAAGATATTGAAGAAGGGCTGGCGGGCAATTTGTGCCGGTGTACCGGTTATGGAGGGATTATGCGGTCGGCTTGCAGGATTAGAAAAGAGTTAGCAAGTGGAAAAGGGAGTCATTGGACTTTTCCCGCAGCTACGGCAAAGCACCGGGTTTAAAAAGTTAAGCAAATCGATAAAGCTTTAGAGAATGGCCTGGATGAACTTCAATGACAGATCGTGAAGATGAAATACCTCTTCTCCCTTTACTTTTTGCCTAGTTGTGTTTCATACTAGAAATGGGTAATATTACAAATTAAGGAAAGAGGGAGAGATGATGAATAACTTAAATTGGTGGAAAATACTTTTACTAACCTTTCTTTGTTCCCTGATTTTTTCTGTCGTCTTTGTCACTGTTCAACGGATTGACTTAATACTCAATCCACCGGAAGTACCTGTTAAATCGATTGAAAAAATAAGATAATTCATTTGGAGAAAAGGGAATGAAAATATTTTTTTGTTGTGCGGAAGAAATCGATCCGAAAGAAACTAACAAATCCGTTAACAAGCGTTTCTGAATGGCGGGATTAATTGAAGAGCGAGATCAAGACGCGGCCGCGTTGTGGGAAAACATCACGCTCTCATCTCATATTGTAATGGAGGACGAGGATTTGCAGCGAGTGTTATATTTCCCTGCTCAAAACCTTGTCGCTATAGCAAAACAAACGCCATAAAGAATTCTTATGGCGTCTGACGGATATGGGGTAAGGTGAGTTCTTAATAGCCACCGAAGAAAGAAGTGCCAACAATGATTAATAGGATGAATAGCACCACGATCAAAGGGAATGACTTCATAACTTCACCTCCCTTAAAAGAGGTTAGTGCATGATATGCTGATGGAGATAAATTGATAGTGATGCTAGTTTAATTGATTTTAAATATTTTTTAGTCTAAGTAGAAATAGAGAACGTTAAATTAAATATTTAAACACAAACTCAAACTCTCAAATACGAGGTTCGGGGGTGGCATAAATCGCAGGAACCTTCTCACAATAGGGAGGGTCTTTTATTTATGCAGTGATCCACTCAACCCCTAAACATGTGCGGAGCCCGCCTCACCAGCGGGCGGGCTCTTTTCTTAACTCCCTCTATATACCTGATAACCAAACGGTGACAGCAAAAGCGGGATATGATAATCAGCTTCCGGATCAGAAAGATGGAAACGAACTGTTACAATCGTTAAAAACACCTCAGCCGTGTTCGCTTTCTTTTCCGCAAAGTAATCCCCTGCATGGAACTCCATCACATACTCCCCGGACTTCAGCTCTTCTCCCGCAAGGAGCGGAGCGTCGACTCGGCCGTCTTCATTCGTAAAAGCCTCTTTGACAAGGGGAAGGCTTTCACCTTCGCCCAGCCGCTTCAATTCGATTTTTACGTTAGCCGCGGGTTTGCCGCAGGTTAAATCCAAGATATGCGTTGTCAGCTTCCCCATCAGGCATTCAGGCTCCCTAATGCTTCCCCGGCTTTCCGTTTTTCTTTCTCGGCGTCTTCTCTCGTCACGGTGAAGCGCTGGAAACCGAATGGCGGGCGCGGTTCTGTGTAGACTTTTCCTTTTGTGCCCGGAATCTCTTCGACGACTGTATCCCATGTGTGATTTTGAGATTGGAAGCTGACATCCGCGAGCTGCGGGAATCTCGTTAATATTCTGCATCCGATATGATAGATTAAGTTTTGAATGGAAGGCGTTTTGAGCTCGTGAAATACAGTGCTCGCTAAGTCACGGACCTGTTCAGCCGCCACGTAACGGGCTGGATCGGCGGCGTATGCATCATCCGCATGTTCGTAACGCCAGCTGATGTTTAAATAGACAAAGAGCGGCCGATTGCTATCTTCAGGGAGAGTCGTATATTCGTCTCTGATAAAGCCGACAAAGGAGTTTCCGCTCACTTTGACAAGCTGGAGATCCGTGATTTCGCTGTATTGCTCCTTCAGCGTTATCGTATCCCCAGTTCGTTCTGCTTTCAGCACCGACCGAGCGCGTTCATTGCGTGATCTTCTGAAGACAAGCTGGCTTGTGCCGAGCTCTTGATCGTCGTATGCAGGCATCGCTTCAAACGGAATGTCTTCGCCTGTCAGCGTGATCGTGTCCATATGTGAATAGGTGTCAAAAAATCTGTGAGCCACATAATGCAAGAAGCCTTCGGAAGTTGTTCCCTCATAGGAAGCGAGGTTGCGCTGAATAAAGTTTTTCATCGAATCCGTAGCCACGATGAGTGTATTATCTCCGTCTGTAAATGACGGCAAAAAGGCATCTCCGCCAATTTCACATGTCACATCAATGCCGACAACTGTATTGGTTCTGCCCGTAAAAGAAGACTCTGGGATTTTCTTTATGCCTGTGAGCGGCTTTAAAAACGTTCGGTATGCAAACACATTTCCTTTGCCGTAAGACATGGTTCTTTTCATTTGAATCTCTCCTTTTTCTGTAATGATGTCCTCTAAACGAAAGCGGGCGATGCGGTATATTTCTTCAAGAGCCTGCTGGAATTCTGTTTCTGGTTTGTTCTTCAGCCTTGTCAGCAGGGTTTGGCGGATCTCCTGTTTCGTTTTTTCCTTTACCGCTAAAATAAAAGGAAAACCGAAGTTGTGATAGTAGTCTTCATTTCGTTTGAGAAATTCCTCGTATTCGTGCTGTTCAAGCTGACTGAGTCCTGCGTTTTGCTGCTCTTTTACGGAGGAAGCGCTCATTGTTTTCTTGGTGCCGAGCCGGGGGTGTTTGCAGATGAGCTCAAGCTGTGTCTTGCGATCCGCAGCTTTGACTAAGCGGGACATTTTTTGATGCAAATCAGAAAGGGAGGAAAATGGGCGGAGTGCCGCGGCCTCCTCCGCAATCCATGCAGAGTGCTCGAAAATAGATCCAAGTGTGTCAGTCAGTGTTTGTCTATCCATTTGATTCAGGTCGTCAATCGTGAACATGAGCCATCACCCTTTACGTATTGATTTCCGCGCCATGGGGCCGTTTGAATTGATAAAAAGCGTTCAATGCGATCGCGGTTAAGCTGCCAATGACAATGCCGCTTCCAGTCAACACGGAAGCTGCTCCCGGAAGAGATGAAAACAAAGCGGGCACCGTCGTGGCGCCAAGCCCTAAGCTGACAGAAGAAGCAATGATCAGGAGATTGCTTTGTGATTCAAAATCGACGCCGGAAAGCATTTTAATACCGTAAGAAATGACCATGCCGAACATGACAATCATCGCGCCGCCGAGCACTGCATTCGGGATCACGGTCGTCAATGCCGCGGCTTTTGGAATCAGACCGACTGCCATCAGCATAAATCCCGTGATGGCGATGACATTGACACTTTTCATTTTTGAAAGCTGAACGATGCCGACATTTTGCGAGAAGGCTGTATACGGAAACGCGTTAAATAAGCCGCCAAGCACAATCGCAAGCCCTTCCGCACGGTAGCCTTTCTCAAGATCTTTCTCTGTTAGTTTCCGGTTTGTCATATCGGAAAGAGCAAAGTAAACACCCGTTGATTCAACAAGGCTGACAATCGCAACCAATAGCATGGTGAGAATGGCAGGCAGCTCAAAGGTTGGCGTGCCGAAATAAAATATAGAAGGAACATGAACCCAGGGCGCCTCCGCGACCTCAGAAAAATCGACTTTTCCCATAAAGAAAGCGGCTGCCGTTCCAGCTGCAAGGCCGAGCAAAATCGCAATGGAGCGGATAAACCCTTTAAAGAAATAAAACAGCACTAAAATAAAGGCTGTAACGGCAAAGCCAAGGAGCACGTTGCCTAGTGAGCCGAAGTCTTTGCTGCCTTCACCGCCGGCCAGGTTATTCATCGCCGTCGGAATCAGGCTGATGCCGATAATCATAACGACTGAGCCGGTTACGACCGGCGGGAAAAAACGGACAAGCTTCCCGAAGAAGCCCGCGGCTAAAACGACAATCAGCCCGGCTGCGATAATCGAACCGTAAATCGCTGAGACACCGTATGTGCTGCCAATAGAAATCATCGGGCCGACTGCAGTAAACGTACAGCCGAGCACAACAGGAAGGCCGATGCCGAAATAACGGTTTTTCCAGAGCTGTAACAGAGTCGCCGCCCCGCACATAAACAAATCAATGGCAATTAAATACGTCAGCTGGCCCGCATTCAGCCTGATCGCAGCTCCGACGATCAGAGGGACGAGAATGGCTCCCGCGTACATCGCCAGCATATGCTGAAGCCCAAGCATCAAAAGCTGAAAGGAATGATGCTTTTCCTTCATCTCTATTTACACCTCTTTTTCTAAAACAAGTGTGTTTTCTAATACCGGCAGTTCTTCCTTCTGAACGTTTTTTTTCTTTCTGGCGCGCAAACTGAAGAATAGGTTTAAAAAGATCGCGGTCAGGCTTCCTGTGATAATGCCGTCACTGACCAGAATGCGGATCGGAGCGGGAAACGCTGCGAAAATCGCCGGCACTGTGCTGGCGCCGATGCCGAGTGCGATTGAGCAGGCGATGGTCAGCAGATGATATTGGTTTTTCAGATCCACTGTACTGAGCATTTTTACTCCGGAGGCGATAACCATGCCGAACATGACAACGGTTGCGCCGCCGAGCACAGCCGCGGGAACGGAGGAAGCAAGAGCGGCAACCTTAGGAATCAGCCCGAGGAAAAGAAGGATACAGCCCGCGGTGACGACGACATTTCTCGTTTTCACCTTTGTCAGCTGCAATAATCCGGCGTTTTGTGCAAATGTATTATAGGGAAAGGCGTTGAACAGCCCGCCTATCATAATGGCGATCCCCTCCGCCCGATAGCCTTTGACCAGATCTTTTTCGGTTAGGGGCCGGCCGCATATCTTTCCGATGGCGTAAAAAACGCCGGTTGATTCAACGATAATGACAATTCCTACGATCAGCATCGTGATGATCGGACCGATTTCAAAAGATGGAGCGCCGAAGTAAAACGGCTTCGGGATTTGAAAGAATGGGGCTTCAGATACAGATGAAAAGCTGACCTTGCCCATGACGGCAGCCGCCGCAGTACCCGCAGCAATCCCGATTAGAACGGAAAGCGTTCGGGCAAACCCTTTGAGAAAGCGGTTGAGGACTAAGATCAGGATAAGGACGCTGACAGAAAGAAGAAGGTTTTCGAGAGAACCGTACTCGGGATTGGCGCTGCCGTTTGCTTTTTCTCCGCCAGCCATATTTTTCACACCTGTCGGAACAAGAGAAAGACCAATCAAGGTGACAACAGTTCCTGTTACGACAGGAGGGAATAACATGGTCAGCTTGCCGAAGAAACGGGCACATAAGAAGATCAAGACACCGGCTGCAATGATTGAACCGTAAATCGCTGAAATGCCGTAATTTGTACCAATTGCAATCATCGGGGTGACGGCCACGAACGAGCTGCCGAGCATGACGGGAAGGCCGATGCCGATGTGCGTTCCTCGCCAGGTTTGCAAAAGCGTCGCGGCTCCGCATGTTAACAGGTCAATCGCCAATAGATAGGACAGCTGTTCCGACGTTACATTCAGCGCTCTGCCGACAAGCAGAGGCACCAAAATCGCACCTGCGTACATGGCCAGCACATGCTGCAGGCCAAGAGTGAACACTGCAAACGGTTTTTGTTTCACAACAGTCCCTCCTTTTACATGTGAACTTTAGTAACATGATAGCGTGCCGTTTGCGGGCTGTCATTGGATACAGTAGCTGAAAAATAGGAGCGTTATTGCTGAAAGTAACGAAAAGCCATTTCGTTTGTAACATAATGTGACAAGTGCTAGCTAATCAGCCGCTGCATCCGCAAGGCAAGCCGCAACCGCATTGTCGTTTCGGGATCTTTTAAGCTTTTGCCCAGTAATTCTTCACATTTTTCGAGGCGGTAGATGACCGTATTGCGATGCACGTACAAGCGTTTTGCCGTCTCGGAAATCTGGCAGTGTGTCTCTAGATAGACAGACAGTGTATGAAGCAGGCTTTGATCCTCCTGCTGCTTTTCAGCCAGGCTTTGAAGAGTGGAATTGTAAAATTTCTTCAAATCCTCCACCGGGAGCAGGCGGAGAAGCTCAGGTACATCTTTCGCGTGATACACTTGGATGAACTCCGTGCTTCTTGATAAATGCCCTGATTGGAGAGCGTCAGACGCTTCTGTGAAAGCGTCCGGAACATCGATCAGCTTTTGGCAAATGTTGCTGATGCCAAAGGACAATGTCCGTTTAAATTGGGTTTTGACCTGTGTCTGGAACTGCTCTAAAAAGCTGATCACAGAGGCGTGCATTTCACTCCAGCTGTCTGTCGCCTCGATCAGCAGAATGCCGACATTTCCTTTAATAAAGAGGTGAGGCGGAAACGGGAAGGCAGACAATTCGCCTTCAAGAAATTCAAATACGCTGTCAGAGGCCAGCTGATTTTCAGTAAAGCTGATCGATCTGTCATTCCGGTCGAGCTTTCCGGCGATGCACATATATTTTTGATCCCAGCGGAGTTTAAATTCTTTTGCGCGGTTTTTGATTTCGTCGTCAGAAGAGAACGATCGCTCGATAAAATTACTGAAAAACTCATTCCGCGCCCGCCGGCTGTATTGCTTCAGGGCGTTTTCCTTCAGCAGCTCAAAGGAAATCACGTTCGCAGCCTGTTCAATGGTGAGAATCAATCCTTTATCAGCGGCTTGGACCATTTCCGGTATCAGCAGGTAGCCGCAGCTTTTTTCGTGATTATAGATAGGAAGGACAGAATATGTTTTCTGATTTGAGATCGAAGAGAAACAAGTGAAAAATGGCCCGGACACGGTGTGCAGCGTGCTTTTGAGCTTTTCGGTTTCAAATGACATCTGATGAGATGCAGAAAGCATTTTGGCATGCTGGTCAAGGAGCAGCACGGGAAGATGAAGGAGGTCTGATACCTTTTTGAGCAGAGATTGCAATCCCTTGCCGCTCATAATGTGGTTTGTGAATTTTTTATGTGCGTAAATGGCTTGCTGAAGCTCGTTTGAACGCATATCAAGAATATGGCTCAGCGTGGCGTTGACAATGTCTCCGAGGCGTATATGCTCAGGGAGCTCGATGATCGGAAACGCGTGTGAATCGGCGAGGTCAATGATTTCTTTCGGGATATCCTCCAGGTACCGCTTTGTTTTAATGCCAAGACCGGCACAGCCGCGTTTTGCCATTTGCCGAATCAGCTCTGATAACTGGTGAGGATTGTCCTTCAGGTGATACGCGGTGGTGACGAGCAGCTCGTCTTTATGCAAAAAATCCGCGATATCAGGAGCATCCATCATGTTGACATGCTGAACCTCTCTTTCTCCCCCTGCTTTTCCCGCAATTAAAACTGCATTTTCGTAAGCTGGTATTTTCATCACATCAAAAATATTCATAGCTCATTCTCCTTTTCTCACAAAAAGTAACCATTGGTTAAGATGAATAAATTTCATTATTAATTCTAGCTGTTTTGCTGATGTAATACGATCATAGTAACAGTAAAATGTTGAAAATAGACTGATTGTGTTACATAAACTGACATAAAAATTCATCATCCTTACAGGGGAGGGATCAGTATGGCTTACGATTTGGTGATAACAGGAGCTAAGGCAGTCACGCCGGATGGTGTTAGAGAAGCTGATATTGCAATGAAAAACGGGACTATTGCCAAGATCGGTTCTGCAATTGAAGCAGAGGGGGCACCAGTTGTGGAGGCTAGCGGGCAATATGTTTTTCCGGGGTCGATCGATTGTCATGTTCATTTCAACGAACCGGGCAGAGAGGATTGGGAAGGGTTTGAAACGGGCTCACAGATGATGGCTGCAGGCGGCTGCACCACTTATTTTGATATGCCGCTGAACTGCATTCCATCCACGGTGACGGCTGAAAACCTTCTCGCAAAAGCTGAAATCGGCAGGCGAAAATCGGCGGTGGATTTTGCGTTATGGGGCGGCCTTGTGCCCGGTCATATTGATGACATACATCCGATGGCTGAAGCGGGTGCGATAGGATTTAAAGCATTTTTATCAAAATCAGGCACAGAGGAGTTTCGCTCTGTTGATGAACGGACCTTGCTCAAAGGCATGAAAGAAATCGCGGCCGCAGGAAAAATCCTTGCTCTTCACGCAGAAAGCGATGCGATCACAAGCTTTTTGCAGATGGAATGGGCGAATAAAGGGGAAGTGTATGCGGATGCATACGCGGCCTCCCGCCCGGAGGAAGCCGAAGCTGAAGCGGTGTATCGCACGATTCAGTATGCGAAGGTGACGGGCTGTCCGGTTCATTTTGTCCATATCAGCACGGCGAAAGCGGTCCGGCTGATCAGAGAGGCGAAACGGGAAGGGCTTGATGTTTCGGTCGAAACATGCCCGCATTATGTCTTGTTCAGCCATGACGATTTACGGGAAAAGGGCTCTGTCGCAAAATGCGCCCCTCCGCTCAGATCGCAGCCATCAAAAGAGGCGTTAATTGATACGCTGATTGCGGGAGATGTTGACATGGTGTCCTCGGACCACTCCCCCTGCCGTCCTTCTCTGAAGCGGGAGGATAATATGTTTTTGTCATGGGGCGGAATCAGCGGCGGGCAGTTTACTTTATTGGCCATGCTTGAATTGGCCCTTGAGCGGGACATTCCATTTGAAACCATTGCTGAATGGACAGCGGGGGCACCCGCGAAGCGATTCGGCCTTCAGCAAAAAGGGCGGCTTGAAGAGGGGCGGGACGCGGATCTCGTACTCGTCAGCATGGAGCCATACACAGTCACAACAGAAACAATGTTTGCAAAACATAAGCAGAGCATTTATGAAGGACATACTTTCCCCTGCCGCATCTCGGCCACCTACAGCAGAGGACGGTGCGTGTACAGTGATGGGGAGAAAGCAGACAGCGGAATTGAGGGAGCGCTGGTCGTTCCATTGTAAAAAAACCAACCCGGCATATATTATTTTGCCGGGGTTTTTTTCTCTAGTTTTTCTTCAATAAAATCCGCAGTGTGTCTTACTCCATCTTCTTTGCCGATAAGAGAGGCAGCTTCAGCTGCACGTTGCGAATATGTGTGGTTTGAAATTAGTTCATTTATCCTGGAAACGAAGGCTTCGACTGACATATCCCTTTCTTTCAGAGGGGGAGCAGCCACTCCGATGTCTCGCATTTTTCTTGCCCAAAAAGGCTGATCCCCAGAGAATGGGCATATCACCATAGGTATGCCGGCCTTCAATGCCGCGGCCGTTGTCCCAGCCCCTCCATGATGAATGACAGCTCGTGATTGAGGGAAAATCCAGCTGTGAGGAATGGAGCCGGTTGTAAATATATGAGGTGAATCTGTCGTCTGTTTAATTCCGCTCCAGCCCGTCAGCAAAATGGCACGCTGCCCGGTTTTTTTGAATGCTTGCTGAAGTATGTTCAGAATGTCATCCGGGTTTCGTAATGGCATACTGCTAAAGCTAACGGTAAAAGGAGGCGGCCCCGCTTCTAAAAAATGCAGTAGCTCAGGTGGAGGGGTCCAGTCACCTTCGTCTAAAAACCAGAATCCCTTCATTGAAACACGTCCTTCCCATTGTTGGTCAAAGGGAATGATGGAAGGGCTGCATCCATACAGAACAGGAATATGCTTTCCATTCAGTACGGAATCATCCTTAAAAACAGAACGTTTATCAGCCAGGCTGAGTGTCTCATCTCTCCACTTGTTAATCAGCGAAAAAAACGCTGCGGTCAATAATCGATTGATTTTAAAACTGGTCCTGTTAAGCATTCCGCTCCGCATGGCGAATGGCAAGACAGGGTTAGTAAAATGGCGGGTAGGGGCTATAACAGGAACGGGGTGAGCGATAAAGGCAGAGATATGCAGGGCTTCGGCAATATCATATCCGCCCAATACTTTAGGATGATAAATGATTGCATCAGCATCTTTAGAGGCTGCCCATATATCGTCTAACATTTCCTCCATCATTGGGTAAATAACGGTCTTCACTTGTCTGATAATTGATATAGGATTCCCTTTCAGCATGTTTTTTCCTTCTTCTGATTGTGTCAAATTTGCGTAATCGGCTCTAATGGCTGAAAAGGAGAGCCTGTTTTTCACCGCTAGATCCTTGAACGCGTCTTCAGTGCAAATGGTCACATGATGACCGCGTCTGGATAATTCTTTTCCCAATGCGATAAAGGGCTGTACATCCCCCCTCGTACCGATCGTAAGCAGGTTGATTTTCATGATTCGCCTCCATAATGTCATTCATTACCACTAATTTATCATACATAAGCCTAGATCAGTTTTTAAAATGGAATCAACGTGGTATCTTTTTTTAAAGGAGGCGAAGGAAGTGGAACACATCAAACACATACTAAACCAATCATGGTCGCTGCATACGAGTTCCAAATGGACGAAAGAATGCCCGGCATGCGGCCAATGCGGCGTGACGGCATTGGTGATACAGGAGCAATTCGGGGGCGACATTTTCAAAACAAAGGTCGGTGGGAGCTGGCATTTTTATAACAGCATAAATGGGGCTGTGTATGACTTTACGAGTGAACAGTTTCAGGAGCCTATTGAGTACCAAAATATCCCTTCCTCAAGAGAGGAGGCGTTTTTGGATACCAATGAGGAACAATATCAGCATCTGCGCTCAGCGTTTTTCCGCAATATGAACAGCATTTCCGAGGAAACCTGAAAACGCGTGTGATAAACTGGAAGAGAGGTGAATGATTGTGATTTATATCGGACTGACGGGATGGGGGGATCATGACAGCATTTATCCGCCGAAAACGGCCAGCCAGAAAAAATTGCAGGCCTATTCCTCCCATTTTCCGATCGTGGAATTAGACGCGAGCTTTTACGCGATTCAGCCGGCGCGCAACAATGAAAAGTGGGTGAAGGAAACACCGGAAACCTTCCAATTTATCATGAAAGCGTATCAGGGCATGACGGGGCATCAGCGCGGCGACATTCCGTTTGACTCCAAAGAGGAGATGTTTGATGCTTTTAAGCTGTCCTTAACGCCATATTTACATAGCAATAAGCTCGCCATGGTGCTGTTTCAATTTCCGCCGTGGTTTGACTGCAAGAAAGAAAATGTCGCTTATTTAAGATGGTGCAAAAATCAGATGGGCGATATTCCTTGCGCGCTTGAGTTCAGAAACCGCTCCTGGTTTTCGCCGCCATTTTATGAGCAGACGCTTTCCTTTATGAAAGCGGAAGGCTGGATTCACAGCGTATGTGACGAACCGCAAATCGGCGAGGGAAGCGTCCCGACTGTGTTGCGGGCGACCGATGAAAACAAAACGCTCGTCAGGTTTCACGGACGCAATAAGCAGGGCTGGATGAAGCCCGATGGCGGGAAAAACTGGCGTGAGGTCAGATATTTATACCGCTATAACAAACAGGAGCTGGAAGACTGGAAAAAGCATCTGAACGAATTGCAGCAGCAAAGTAAAGAGGTATTTGTCCTGTTCAACAACAATTCCGGCGGAGACGCCGCGGATAACGGCAAGCAGATGCTTGAACTGCTTGATATCGAGTACTCCGGACTTTCTCCGAGACAGCTCGATTTATTTTAGAAAAGAGGTTTTGATTGATGTCGTTTGTGATTTTGGCCGTACTGGGATTCATCGCAGGTACGGTGGGAAGTCTGATTGGGCTTGGCGGCGGAATTGTCATCGTGCCGTCTCTGATGTTTTTAAGCACAGTGACGCCGCTGTTTCAGAATGTGACGCCGCAGATCGCGATTGGAACTTCGCTTCTGGTCATTATTTTTACGGGTCTTTCCTCAACTTTAGCTTATATTAAATATAAAACGGTTGATTATAAAAGCGGGCTCATTTTCTTTATCGGTTCAGGTCCCGGCAGCATTATTGGGGCATACGTGTCAAAGCTTTTTAATTCAAACTCGTTTTCCATTTGGTTTGGCATATTTATGATTCTTATTTCATTATCCTTAATGCTGAAAGCGAAGGCGCGGCCGGTAAACAAAGAGCACAGAGGAATAATAAGGACTTTTCAGGATGATGCCGGAGAGCCCTATACTTACTCGTATCAGGCGTCTGTCGGGATTGCCATCGCCTTTGTTGTCGGCTTTTTAGGCGGGCTCTTTGGAATAGGCGGCGGCTCGCTGATGGTTCCGGCCATGATGCTGTTATTTCTGTTCCCGCCAAAGGTTGCGGTGGCAACGTCCATGTTCATTATTTTCCTGTCCTCTATGACAGGGTCTGTTTCACATATCATGTCCGGGCATGTGAATTGGCTGTACGCCCTCGCGCTTGTGCCCGGCGCTTGGTTCGGCGGAAGGCTTGGCGCCGCCATCAACCGAAAAATGCAGACGAAAACAATCGTCATGATCATGCGGATCGTATTAATTTTGATCGGCTGCCAGCTCATTTATGAAGGCATTTTCAGCTGAACGATTAGGGAGAGAATGGTATGAAAGAGAAGCTCCGCTTATATCACACAAATGATTTGCACAGCCATTTTGAAAATTGGCCCAAAATAACAGATTATATTGAGCAAAAAAGAAAAGAACATCAGCTGCACAGCGAAGAGACGCTCGTTTTTGATATTGGTGATCATATTGATCGTTTTCATTTTGTGACAGAGGCGACATTCGGAAAAGCCAATGTAGACCTCTTAAACCGTCTTCAAATTGATGGAGCGGCTATCGGCAATAACGAGGGGATTACGCTTCCTCATGAAGAGCTTGCTTCTTTATATGATCATGCCGAGTTTCCCGTTATCGTCTCTAATCTGTATGACAAAAACGGAAACCGCCCGTCCTGGGCAGTTCCTTACCATATCAAAACATTGAGAAACGGTATGACCATCGCTTTGTTAGGTGTAACGGTACCGTATTATCCCGTCTATGACAAGCTGGAATGGACTGTTACTGATGCGCTCGAAAGTATAAAAGAAACCATACAGGAAGTGAAAGGACAGGCTGATATCATCGTTCTCCTGTCGCATTTGGGAATTCTTGACGACCAAGCGGTTGCTGAAGCGGTTCCGGAGATTGACGTTATCCTCGAGTCTCATACTCACCATCTGCTTGAAAATGGACAGATGGTCAACGGCGTATTGCTTGCCAGCGCTGAGAAATACGGAAACTATGTCGGCTGTGTAGACATCACGATGGACACTGAAAAGCGAAAAATCATCAGCAAAACAGCGTCTGTTCAAAACATGGCGGAATGGACAGGGGAATCGCCGGAAACCAAAGCATTTCTCGAGGAAAAAGAACGTGAAGCCGAGAGGAAGCTGTCCGTTGCCGTTGCGGAGCTTGCGCAAGATGCTGAGGTCAAGTGGTTTGAAGAATCCGATCTGCCTTTACTTCTGGCATATGCGTTAAAGGAATGGTGCGGAGCCGACATCAGCATGGTGAATTCCGGCGTCATCCTCGGACCGCTTAAAGCCGGCCCGGTGACCAAGCTTGACCTGCACCGCATCTGCCCTCACCCCATCAACCCGGTTACTGTCCGCCTGACGGGAGAGGAACTGAAGGAAACGATTGTTCATGCCGCTTCGGAACAGATGGAGCAGCTTCGAATTAAAGGATTGGGCTTCCGGGGAGAAGTGATGGGAAAAATGGTGTACGCGGGTGTCGATGTCGAAACAAAACGGCTGGACGATGGGATGACGCACGTCACCCGGATTACGCTGAACGGAGATGACATAGATAAAAATAAACAATACGCTGTGGCCGTGCTTGACATGTTTACGCTCGGCAGGCTGTTTCCAATCATCCGCGACGCCGGGGTAAAAGAATATTTTATGCCGGAGTTTTTGCGGGATCTGCTTGCCTGGAAGCTTGCACAATAAGGAGGTCAGCCCACAACAAGCCGTGCCCTTCATCATAAAGTGATGAAGGAAGGGAGTGGTTGACGTGGTAAATCTGACACCGATTATGATAGAAGGACAGCCTTTTACAGCTGTGACAGTAAAGCTTCCAAAAACAAATTTCATGGCAGTCTCCAATGATCACGGATACATTATGTGCGGCGCGCTTGATGTGGCGCTGCTGAATGAAAAATTAAAGGAGCGTGGAATTGTGGCGGGACGGGCGGTTGGTGTGCGAACAATTGACCAGCTGTTAGACGCCCCTTTAGAATCCGTCACATATGCCGCAGAAGATCTTGGCATTCATGCCGGCATGAGCGGCAGAGAAGCGCTCTTAAAAATGGTGAAATAAAATAAATTGGCCCGGCTATTACTATGTCCCCCCTTACAAGCATACATTGTGATATGTAAGGGGGGATTTTCTTGCCAAGATATCGCGGCCCTCTTCGCAAGAGAGGACCTTTGCCTTTCCGGTACGTGCTGCTGCTGTCACTCGTATTTTTTATCATATCTACAACAGTCAGCCTTTGGATTATCAACGGCTCGATTAAACCGGTATTAATGAGCATCGGTGAAATGGAAACGAAGCGTGTGGCAACAGAGGTGATTCAGGATTCGATTGAGGATTATATGTCTGACAGCGAAAATATGAAAGATATGTTTCAAATGAATTCTGATGAAAACGGAAATTTAACGACAATCGATTTTAATACACAGATGATAAACAGTGTGAAAACAAAGGTGACAAAGCAGCTTCAGTCTCATCTGAAAGAGATGGAAACCCACACCGGACACAGCGGCGCCAGTGAAAATATTATGATCAACATCCCATTGGGACAGGTGACAGGAAACAGCCTTCTTGGAAACCTCGGCCCGAAAATCCCGGTCCGGTTTAATTTAATTGGTGACGCCTTTACAGACGTCAAAACAAAAATAAAGCCATATGGCATTAATAACGCACTTATTGATATCAGCATCTTCGTAGAAATTAAAGTGAAGGTCATCATCCCGTTCGCTAGCAAAACAGCCGTGGTCACCAATAATGTTCCTGTATCAATTAAAGCAGTGCAGGGCGAAGTGCCGCAATTTTATAACGGAAGCGGCGGTTCAGGTGTTACGCCTTCTGTCCAGCTTCCAAGCAGCAAAGAAGAAGACAGCCATGATTCAAAAAATGAAAAAAACAGCAAATAAAGCCGCCTTTTCATGAGGCGGCTTTCGTCATTTCTTTTTCTTGTACTCATAGCGCTCCCACGCTCTCAAATGTGGATAAGGATCAAACGACCATTCAGTTTTTCCATTATCCTTATACATGCCATAGTGCAGGTGCGGCGGGAATTTTCCGGCCGTGCCAGGCGGGCCGTATCCTGAGCTGCCCACTGACCCGATCACTTGGCCGGGCTCAACGATCTGCCCTGTTTTAATGCCCTTTGCAAACCCATTGAGATGGGCGAAATAATGATACGTATTGTTAATATCTCTGATGCCGATTCTCCATCCTCCAAAGCGGTTCCAGCCTTTCATTTCAATGACGCCGTAACAGGTGGATTTAACAGGAAGGCCATAGTGGGCAAAGAGATCTGTTCCTTCATGAATCCGCCTTCCCCCAAAGCCGCGGGCGTCTCCCCACGTGCTGCGGTAACTGTAATCCGTTCTGATCGGAAGCGGAAACACATGCTCGCCCAAATCAATATGACCGTAAGCCTTAAACAGCTTCATGAACTCGGATATGATTCCCACCGTTTGATCACGGCGGTAATAGTCCCAGAGCCCGATGCGGATATTCTCCTCATCTGTGCCGTACGACAGCAGATATTGTGCGAATGTATACAGAATGTCTTCATCATTGCTGACCTCGGCTTTCCCGTCGCCGTCACCGTCCATTCCGATTCCGTCAAACACTTTTATGCTTAACGGCGCATCGTCTTTCGGGTTCGGGTTTTCTGGTCCGCTCCAGATCTCATCCGGTACATAGATGCTGATGATTCCCGTTTTGTCAGGCAGATCCTTTCTGTTGCTCCGCACATTCTCCTCGTATTGATCAACAGCGGCGAGCGCATACCAAGGAATCTGCGTTACAGCCTCGACTTTATGATATAATTCCATCCGTTTGGAAAGCACCGGATCTGAAAGCTCTTTTCCAGACGCATAAGGTTCAAATGCAAACAAAAGGAGAAGAAGGGCAGATAACACAACTTTCACAAAATAATCTCCTTTCAATATTGAATACACATAGTTTGCGGCAACCCGGCGAGAAAATGTCAGTAATCATCTTCCCTTGTCGAGAAATTTTTCCTATGTTAAAGTGTCTAAAGAAAAGACTTTCTTTAGTTAGAAAAACATTATTTTTGTTGCAGAAATGAAAAAACTGCACCTATCTCGTTTTCAGAATGTTTCGTGTCAGAAATTGAGTATATTGGATATTGGAGATGATGGGAATTGGCAAAGAAAGACGAACACCTCAGAAAGCCCGAATGGCTCAAAATCAAATTAAATACAAATGAAAATTATACAGGACTCAAAAAACTCATGCGGGAAAACAATCTGCACACCGTATGTGAAGAAGCAAAATGTCCGAATATTCATGAATGCTGGGCAGTGAGACGTACAGCGACATTTATGATCTTAGGATCTGTTTGTACGAGAGCGTGCCGTTTCTGCGCCGTCAAAACGGGCCTTCCGACTGAGCTTGACCTGCAAGAGCCGGAACGCGTAGCAGATTCCGTCGCTCTGATGAATCTGAAACACGCGGTTATCACAGCTGTTGCGCGTGATGACCAAAAAGACGGAGGTGCGGGTATTTTCGCGGAAACTGTCCGTGCAATCCGCAGAAAAAGCCCGTTCACAACAATTGAGGTGCTTCCGTCAGATATGGGCGGAAACTATGATAACTTAAAAACGTTAATGGATACGCGCCCTGACATCCTGAATCACAATATCGAAACGGTTCGCCGCCTGACGCCAAGAGTCCGCGCGCGCGCGACATACGACCGTTCATTGGAATTTTTGCGCCGCGCGAAAGAAATGCAGCCTGACATCCCGACAAAATCAAGCATCATGATCGGACTCGGTGAAACGAAAGAAGAAATTATCGAAGTGATGGACGACCTCTTGGCAAACAATGTTGATATTATGGCAATCGGCCAATACCTGCAGCCGTCGAAGAAGCACTTAAAAGTCCAAAAATATTATCACCCTGATGAATTTGCAGAATTGAAGGAAATCGCGATGCAAAAAGGCTTCAGCCACTGTGAAGCCGGTCCGCTTGTCCGTTCCTCCTACCATGCGGATGAACAGGTTAACGAAGCATCTAAAAAACGCCAAGCGCAAGCATAATGCCAAAACGCCAGATCATCTGGCGTTTTTGTCATTCCTATTCGTTTCCTTGTCCTGGCGTGTTTCTCCATTGGCATTTTCGTTTTCCGAGACAGGGCTTCCTTGCGGGGAGGTTTTCATTTCTTGTATTGTCCCCGATATGATGTCTCTGACATCTCTTGAACCGGAACCGAGATTGCTGTAATTTTTGATGGCCTGCATGTGATTCGGATTGTCGGAAATGTACACATGATAGTAACGCGGAATCACCGAAACCGCCGTTTTTTTCACTTGATCAGCTGTCAGCTCACGGTTTTTCGAATCGGTTTTGTACACGACAAGCGCTTCTTGGTCAGTGACAAGCGCTGCGGCATCTTGAATATGAGGGAGCTGAACCGTTAAGCTTGATATGATGTGAGCGGTTTCTTCACGGTCTGGCGCCGGTGTCTCCTGCTGTTCGCCGTCCAATTGTTCTTTTTGATAGCGGACATAACCAAACTGTTCATTCTCATCATGCCTGTTAAAAGCTTCATTGCGGTCAGATACATGAATGGGCCTGGTTTCATTTTGATGCTGGGCATTCTGTTCAGCGTTATTGAATCCTGCGCCTCCGCATCCGGATAAAAGCCCGGTCATCAGGCAGAGGCTGACAGCCGTTCGTTTCATTTGTAATCCCTCCTCATGTGTAGGGTAGCCAAATCACACGAATTATTCTTTAGCAATTGATGGGGACGGGGCAATGAATTATGATAGGAATGAGTGAAAAAGAGGTGAGATCATGATTCTTATTCAAAATGCCGAATTTGAGCTGGTGCACAATTTCAAAGACGGCTTCAACGAAGAGGCTTTTAAAGCCCGTTATTCCGATATTTTAAATAAATACGATTACATTGTGGGAGACTGGGGATACGGCCAGCTCAGGCTCAAGGGCTTCTTTGACGACCAGAATCAAAAGGCGACCTTTGAAACGAAAATCAGCACATTGGACGAATACATTTACGAATACTGTAATTTCGGCTGTGCGTATTTTGTCTTAAAACGGATCAGAAAATAACCATTACACAAAGGGGATGCTGTCATGTATTTTGTTGACAGAAACAAGATAGAGCATACACTCGGGTTCTTCGAGCGTCAGCTGGCGCTGTTTCATTCGCAAACAGACTGGAATTCCGAAATCGAGGGGCTCGCGCTTGAACGCATCGGCCACCTGTTAATCGAATGCATTCTCGATACAGGAAATGACATGATTGACGGTTTTATTATGCGGGACCCGGGCAGCTATGATGATATCATGGACATACTGGTTGATGAAAAAGTCGTAACGGAAGAAGAGGGAGCGGAGCTGAAGCAATTGATTGCGTACCGAAAAACATTGGTTCAGCAATACCAGCTCGCTGACAGTGCAGAGCTTTACAAGCTGATCACCGCGCATCTAGCGGTCCTTCAAGTCTTTCCGAAACGAATCAGAAGCTACTTGGAAACAGAGCTGGGCCCTGTTTCCGCGTTTAAATAACGACAGGAAAGCCACAGGAGTGTTTAAAAATGAAAACATATAAAGGATATCTAATTGATTTAGACGGAACGATGTACAACGGCACAGAAAAAATCGAGGAAGCGTGTGAATTTGTCAGAACGCTGAAAGACCGCGGCATTCCTTATCTTTTTGTGACAAACAACTCTTCCCGCACACCGAAGCAGGTGGCGGACAAGCTGGTCTCTTTTGACATTCCGGCAACAGAGGAGCAGGTCTTTACGACAAGCATGGCGACTGCCCAGCATATCGCACAGCAGAAAAAAGACGCGTCTGTGTATGTGATCGGGGAAGAAGGAATTCGCCAGGCGATTGAAGAAAACGGCCTGACCTTTGCAGAGGAAGATGCGGACTTTGTTGTTGTCGGAATTGACCGCGGGATTACATACGAAAAACTTGCCGTCGGCTGCCTCGCAATCAGAAATGGCGCCCGCTTTATTTCCACCAACGGTGACATTGCCATACCGACTGAAAGAGGCCTCCTGCCGGGCAACGGTTCACTGACCTCTGTGTTAACCGTATCCACAGGCGTGCAGCCGGTATTTATCGGCAAGCCGGAATCCATCATCATGGAGCAGGCGATGCGTGTTCTCGGCACTGACGTATCCGAGACACTTATGGTCGGCGACAACTACGCGACTGATATTATGGCAGGCATTAATGCAGGGATGGATACGCTGCTTGTCCACACAGGCGTAACGAAAAGAGAGCATATGACAGACGATATGGAAAAACCGACTCACGCTATTGATTCACTGACTGAGTGGATTCAGCATACAGAATAAAGGGCGCCCAAAAAGGGTGCCCTTTATTCTGTATGCCGCGCGCGGTGTGCGAGCCTGCTGGAGGCCGCAGCGGAAATTGCGCCGACAATGTCATCAAGAAATGTATGGCATTCGCCGGTTGATTTATCATTTAAACGGCCGAGGATACCGGGTTTTTCTTTGTCGATGTAGCCATAGTTCGTAAACCCGATGGACCCGTAAATATTCACGATGGAAAATGCCAGAACTTCATCTACTCCATATAGGCTTTCATCTATCTCCAGCATCGTTTGCAGCGGTTCAGACAGTTTTTTCTGCTCAGCAAGAACGTCCAATTCAATGCCCGTTAAAATCGCGTTTTGCACCTCACGCTTTGCGAGGACCCGATTCACATTCAACGTGCATTCATCCATGGTTAAATCCGGATGATATTTTTTCTGCAGAAAAAAGACAAGCTCGGCAATATCGGATACCTCAACGCCGCGCTCCTTCATCCGTTCTCTTGCTTTGGCTTCCATCTGACTGATTTGTTCTTTATCTGACATCAACTTCACCCAATCTTTTTTTACTAGTTTATACAAAACGTACGAGATGTTTACGACTTTTTCTTGCTCCTTCGCCGGATTAAAATATGTATTCATAATTCCGCCTGTGTATGACTACGATGTGATGAGCCCTAATTCAACAGGCAGGTGATCATTGTGAAAGGCACAATAAAAGAAAAATACGGCATTCATATCAGGCAGCTTTCAATGTATCAGCATACGTATCAATGCTTTCAAACACCGAATTCCTTCTTTTTGATTGTTCCCGTTTCCCATTTTTCAGATGAGGAGCTGGCGGAGCTTTATTACATGAGTCAGTATTTACAAGAACAAAGTGACCCATACGTTTCCGTTTTTATCTTTACAAAAGAAGGCGAGCTGACCTTTGAACATGAAGGAAAAACGTACGCCCTGCTGAAGGCGGCTCCTCCTTTTTCAAACCGGGCATTTTCCATAGGGACAGAACTGGCGGAGTTTCATCGAAAGGGCAGAGGATACCCGTACGAAGTCAAGGAGGCCGGAAGAATCGGGCAGTGGAAAGACCTGTGGGGAAAACGAATTGATCAGCTTGAAGCGTTTTGGCAGCGAAAGGTTCATACCCCTCCGCACGAGCCCTTTGATAAAAAAATGATTGAATCGTTTCCATATTATTTAGGACTGTCAGAAAACGCGATTCAATATTTAGTCGATACTGAGCTCGATGACAAACCGCAAGCGGCTGATTCAGGAACAATATGCCATCAGAGGATGGAAAGAAATACGTGGTCTTCTGAATCCCTAATCAGGATTCCGGCTGACTGGGTATTTGACCACGCTGCACGCGATTTAGCCGAATATATGAGACACACATTTTTGCATCATCGTGATGATTTTAACCGGCAGGGCTTTCGCTTTTTGCAGGAATACGAGCAAATCACACCGCTGTCTTCATTTTCGAAACGTCTTTTGTACAGCCGTCTCCTTTTTCCGCTTCATTATTATGAAATCGTGGAAGGCTACTATATTTCTTCAGAATCAGAAAAGCACTATTATGAAGAGCAGCTCGACTACATTCTCAGCGATTCGGGCTATGAACAATTTCTGAATGCCGCCCAGGAGTTTATGAACATGAGAGCGCAGAACATTTTTGTTCCCCCTGTCAGCTGGCTCGGAAAGGGCGGCTTGTAAGGAAGGAGAAAATCTGACAAAAATAATTAGAAAATAAAGAATCTTGTCATATCAATTGGTTAAGCGTTTGCATTCGCAAAATTCAGCAGATTGTTGTCTTGTCAAAACAGGAGTGGGCTTATATAATATTTGTAACTTATATGTCTGTGTTGAGTTAACAATTGTCTCTCTTGAAAGGACAATTCGAAGAAGGGTGGAGTTTTTTTGAAAGCAATTCGTGTAGGGCTTTTAGGCTTAGGTACCGTCGGAAGCGGTGTCGTTAAAATTATTCAAGACCATCAGGATAAGCTGATGCATCAGGTTGGCTGTCCAATTACAATAAAAAAAGTGCTTGTGAAAGATGTAGAGAAAAAAAGAGAAGTAGATTTGCCGAAGGAAGTGCTCACGACAGAAGTATATGATGTGATCGACGATCCAGATGTTGATGTCATCATCGAGGTAATCGGCGGTGTTGAGCAGACAAAGCAATATTTGCTTGACGCTTTGAGATCGAAAAAACACGTTGTCACGGCAAACAAAGATTTAATGGCTGTGTACGGTTCTGAACTGCTGGCTGAAGCAAAGGAAAATGGCTGTGATATTTACTTCGAAGCCAGCGTTGCCGGCGGGATTCCAATTCTTCGCACATTAGAGGAAGGCCTCTCATCAGACAGGATTACTAAAATGATGGGAATCGTAAACGGAACAACGAACTTTATCTTAACCAAAATGATTAAAGAGAAAAGCCCTTACGAGGAAGTGCTTAAGGAAGCGCAGGATCTGGGGTTTGCTGAAGCTGACCCGACTTCAGATGTGGAAGGGCTCGACGCCGCACGGAAAATGGCAATATTGGCGCGTCTCGGCTTCTCAATGAACGTCGATCTGGAAGATGTCAAAGTGAAGGGGATCTCCCAGATTACAGACGAGGATATCAGCTTCAGCAAACGCCTCGGCTACACAATGAAGCTGATCGGGATTGCCCAGCGTGACGGCAGCAAAATTGAAGTCAGCGTTCAGCCGACGCTGCTTCCAGATCACCATCCGCTTTCTGCCGTGCATAATGAATATAACGCCGTCTACGTGTATGGCGAAGCTGTCGGAGAGACGATGTTCTATGGCCCGGGAGCGGGAAGCATGCCGACAGCCACATCAGTTGTGTCTGACCTGGTCGCTGTCATGAAAAACATGCGTCTCGGCGTAACCGGCAACAGCTTTGTTGCGCCGCAATACGAGAAAAACATGAAGTCGCCGTCCGATATTTATGCACAGCAATTTTTGAGAATTCACGTGAAGGATGAGGTAGGCTCATTCTCGAAAATCACGTCTGTGTTCTCAGAACGGGGCGTCAGCTTTGAGAAAATTCTTCAGCTGCCGATTAAGGGGCATGATGAGTTAGCGGAAATCGTCATCGTCACACACCACACATCAGAAGCTGATTTCAGTGATATCCTGCAAAACTTAAATGATTTGGAAGTCGTTCAAGAAGTCAAAAGCACATATCGTGTAGAAGGGAACGGTTGGAGCTAATGTGGAAAGGACTTATCCATCAATATAAAGAATTTTTACCTGTAACGGATCAAACACCGGCGCTTACGTTACATGAAGGCAATACGCCGCTCATTCATTTGCCGAAGCTGTCTGAACAGCTCGGGATTGAGCTCCATGTCAAAACAGAAGGCGTAAACCCTACTGGATCTTTTAAAGACCGCGGGATGGTCATGGCGGTGGCAAAGGCGAAAGAAGAAGGCAACGACACGATTATGTGCGCGTCAACCGGAAATACATCAGCGGCTGCGGCTGCTTATGCAGCCCGCGCCGATATGAAATGTATTGTCATCATCCCGAATGGGAAAATTGCGTTTGGCAAGCTCGCTCAGGCAGTCATGTACGGAGCTGAAATCATTGCAATCGACGGCAACTTTGACGATGCCCTTAAAATTGTCCGTTCAATTTGTGAAAAATCACCGATCGCGCTTGTCAACTCGGTCAACCCTTACCGCATCGAAGGCCAAAAAACAGCTGCCTTTGAAGTATGCGAACAGCTGGGCGAAGCACCGGACGTTTTGGCGATCCCGGTCGGAAACGCGGGAAACATCACAGCGTACTGGAAGGGCTTCAAAGAATATCATGAGAAAAACGGCACTGGCCTTCCGAAAATGCGCGGTTTTGAAGCGGAAGGAGCAGCTGCGATCGTCCGCAACGAAGTTATTGAAAACCCGGAAACAGTGGCAACAGCGATTCGTATCGGAAACCCGGCAAGCTGGGATAAAGCTGTAAAAGCGGCTGAGGAGTCCAATGGGAAAATTGACGAAGTCACTGATGATGAAATTCTTCATGCGTATCAGCTGATCGCCCGTGAAGAAGGCGTGTTTGCAGAACCGGGCTCCTGCGCATCTATTGCAGGTGTGCTGAAACAAGTAAAATCCGGAGAAATTCCGAAAGGCAGCAAGGTTGTGGCTGTGTTAACAGGGAACGGGCTGAAAGACCCGAACACAGCGGTCGACATTTCTGAAATGAAGCCGGTCACCCTGCCGACTGATGAAGACAGCATCCTCGAATATGTAAAAGGAGCGGCCCGTGTATGAACGATGCCGACATGCTGTTCTCTGTCACTGTTCCAGGAAGCACGGCTAACCTAGGCCCCGGCTTTGATTCAGTCGGAATGGCGCTCAGCAGATATTTGAAGCTGACCGTCTTTGAAAGCGATCAATGGTCTTTTGAAGCTGAAACAGAAACAGTCGCCGGAATTCCGGCGGGTACAGATAATATGATCTACCAAGTGGCGAAACGGACGGCGGATATGTACGGAAAAGCAATGCCTCCTGCACATGTGAAAGTGTGGAGTGACATCCCGCTTGCACGCGGTCTTGGCAGCAGTGCTGCGGCCATAGTGGCGGCTATAGAACTGGCAGATGAATTATGCGGTTTACAGCTCTCCGAAGCAGACAAGCTGCATTTAGCCAGCCTTGAAGAAGGACATCCGGACAATGCAGGCGCTTCTCTCGTCGGCGGGCTTGTGATCGGACTGCATGAAGACGACGAGACGCAAATGATCCGCGTGCCGGATGCCGACATTGATGTTGTGGTTGTCATTCCTTTTTACGAGGTGCTGACAAGAGACGCGCGGGACGTGCTCCCGGCAGAGTTTCCATATGCGGACGCTGTAAAAGCCAGCGCCGTCAGCAACATTCTCATCGCGGCGATCATGTCAAAGGATTGGCAGCTTGTCGGAAAAATCATGAAAAAGGATATGTTCCATCAGCCGTATCGGGCGATGCTTGTCCCGGAATTGTCTAAAGTGGAGCATGTTGCCGAGATGAAAGGCGCTTATGGAACTGCCCTCAGCGGAGCGGGCCCGACGATTCTTGTCATGACCGAAAAAGGAAAAGGAGAAGCGCTGAAAGAGCAGCTCGCACTTCATTTCCCGCATTGTGAAGTCGACGCTTTGACCGTTCCGAAAGAGGGAAGTATAATAGAGCGAAATCCTTTCTATCAAGTGAAAAGTGTATAGTTCATTCCAAGCGTTCCTCAGCGTCAGCAGAGGACGCTTTTTTTCTTCATGATATAAAGGGATTTTTATTTAGAAAAACGAAATACATGTAAAAAGGAGGAGATTGATATGAAAAAGCTGATGACCGCCGAAGATATGACAGCCATTGTCTCGGTGACGGACCCTCAATACGCCCCGGACGGCAAGCGTGCGGCTTATGTGAAGTCACAAGCAAACAAAGAGAAAGATTCATATACTTCAAATATATGGGTATATGATGCAGGAAGCGGCACGTCCATTCCTTGGACACATGGAGAAAAGCGGAGTACTGATCCTAGATGGTCTCCTGACGGACGCCAGATTGCGTTTGTTTCTGACCGTGATGGCGATGTGTCTCAGCTTTATATAATGAGCGCTGAAGGCGGGGAAGCAAAAAAACTGACTGATATTCCATATGGTGTGTCTCAGCCGGTATGGTCTCCGGATGGAGAGTCAGTGCTTGTCACGGTCAGCCTGGGAGATGAAGAAAGTGTTTATGATCAAGAGAAAACGGAACCCGACAGCTTTGAACCGGTTGAAGTGCATGGTTTAGCCTATAAACGGGATGGAAAAGGGCTGACGAGAGGCGCGTATGCTCAGCTTGTGCTTGTCAGCGTGAAGTCTGGTGAGGTAAAACAGCTGACTAATGAAAAAGCTGACCACTTCGATCCGGCTTTTTCTCCTGACGGCAAATCTCTCGTTTTTTCGGCTAATTTGACTGAAACGGATGATGCCAGCAAGCCGCACGATGTCTGCATGGTGTCGCTGGAGACAGAAGATCTCAAGCTGATTACCTCTCATCGCGGCTCATTCGGACCCAGCTCTTTTTCACCGGACGGAAGGTACCTTGCTTTGCTTGGGCATGAACAGGAATATCGGAATGCAACGCTAGAAAAAGCGTGGCTTTATGATATAGAGCTAGACCGCCTTACGTGTCTCACTGATATGCTGGACGTTCACTTAGCGGATGCGTTGATTGGAGATTCGCTGATAGGAGGAGCTGAACAGCGCCCGGTTTGGACAAAAGACAGTCAAGGGTTTTATGTCATCGGCACAGAACAAGGCAGCACGGGAATCTATTATGTTTCTATAGAGGGACTCGTATATCCGATTCGGTTAGAAAAAGAATATATCAACAGCTTTTCTATGCATCCTGATGAACACAGCTTTATTGCCAGTGTGACAAAGCCTGGCAGACCTAGTGAGCTTTACAGCATTCCGCTTGGACAGGAAGAAAAACGGCTGACTGATGCGAATGACAAGTTTGTTGACGAGCACCTCATTTCGTTACCTGAAGACATTCAATATGTGACAGAAGATGGGATGACGGTGAACGGCTGGCTGATGAAACCTGCTCACGCTGCAGAGGGCAAAAACTATCCGCTTATTCTCAATATACACGGCGGTCCGCATATGATGTACGGGCATACATATTTTCACGAATTACAGGTGCTGGCGGCGAAAGGATATGCAGTGGTTTATGTAAATCCAAGAGGAAGTCATGGCTACGGACAGGAATTTGTGAACGCAGTCAGAGGGGATTACGGCGGAAAAGACTATCAGGACGTGATGCAGGCAGTGGATGAGGCGATCAAAAGA
Source organism: Bacillus sp. AF23 (assembly GCF_020861455.1). Taxonomy (NCBI): domain Bacteria; kingdom Bacillati; phylum Bacillota; class Bacilli; order Caryophanales; family Bacillaceae; genus Bacillus; species Bacillus sp. AF23. The sequence continues at coordinate 131,663 of NZ_JAJHVY010000030.1, read as the reverse complement.
GACCCGAAGATAGATGCCGAGCGGATAGGGGTCACAGGCGGAAGCTACGGAGGCTTTATGACCAACTGGATCGTGGGGCAGACACATCGTTTTAAAGCAGCTGTCACTCAGCGTTCGATTTCAAACTGGCTCAGCTTTCACGGCGTTAGTGATATCGGCTATTTTTTCACGGACTGGCAGCTTGAGCATGACATGTTTACCGATACGGAAAAACTGTGGGACCGTTCCCCTTTAAAATATGCGGCAAACGTGGAGACGCCCCTTTTAATTCTTCATGGCGAACGTGATGACCGGTGCCCGATTGAACAGGCTGAACAGCTTTTTATCGTCTTGAAAAAAATGGACAAGGAAACCGTGCTGGTCCGTTTTCCGAAAGCGACGCATAATTTGTCACGCAGCGGACACCCGGGACAGCGGATCAAGCGCCTGACCTATATAAGCTCATGGTTTGACCAATATCTCTCATAAAAAAAGCCAGGCTGATCAAATATCAGCCTGACTGCTTTATTAAAAGACTTGTTCTACTTCAATTACACCCGGCACTTCTTCAAGAAGAGCGCGTTCAATTCCGGCTTTCAGCGTAATTGTTGAACTTGGGCAGCTGCCGCACGCGCCTAGAAGACGAAGCTTAACAATACCTTCATCAATGTCTACAAGCTCACAGTCACCGCCGTCACGAAGTAAAAACGGACGAAGTTTGTCCAGTACTTCCTGCACCTGTTCTTTCATTTCAACTTCAGTCATGACATTCGCTCCTTTCGTCGTCATAAAACCATTATATTCAGTGTAACAATAAAAATCTATTGTTTGGTTTGCAGAATTGCTCCCATTATTATAGCACATTCAGACTTGAACACAAAAACGGTTTTTTTCTATAAAAACGTCTTTTGTCTCTGTATACTTAATAGAAAGAATGTAATGCAGAGAAATGGGGGCACTTATCAATGACCAAAACAGTCATGCTCAGCGTATATGGGGCAGAAACCGTTTGTGCAAGCTGTGTCAATATGCCGACGGCTAAAGATACATTTGAATGGCTTGAGGCTGCGCTGAAAAGAAAATATCCGGATCAGCCTTTTGAAATCCAATACATCGACATTTACGAGCCGCCTGACGTCGAAAACGTAAAACAGCTTGCGGAAAAAATCAGAAATGACGAATATTTTTATCCGCTCGTCCTCGTCGAAAATAAAATTGTCGGAGAAGGCAATCCGAAATTGAAGGATGTATATGAGGAAATGGAGAGATACGGTTATACAGAAAACCGCTGACTTCATCAGCGGTTCTGCTATTATCCGTTATGGTGTTTGTACATCCACAGCAAGCCGGATTTCAGCAAACGCGGAACACGGCCGATCAGCGGCCGGTCAGCAACAAGTCCGAAGCCGGATTTTTTTCCGAGTGAACCTAAAACGCCTTTCAGCTTAAACTGAGGCATTGATTCAGGAAGGGCTTCACCATTCCAGCGTTTTTGCAATATTTGGACAATCTGTTCTGCTTGAGCTTCTGCCAGCTGGGCACTCGGTGCGTGAGGAAGGCTGGCACAATCTCCGACAACGTACAGATGTTCATCACCCGGGACATTGTGATGAGAGGTTAACACGACACGGCCTTGTGCGTCCTTTTCCACATCCAAGTCTCTGACGACTTTATTCGGCTGTATGCCGGCTGTCCATACGATGGCGTCTGCGGAAATTGCGTCATCGTGGTTATACACAACGCCTTCTTCTACTCTTGTGATATTTGCCCTGTTAATAATGCGGACACCGTGCTCTTCGAACCACTTTTGCACATATTTGCTCAAACGCTCGGGAAAGCTTGATAAAATGAGATCTCCGCGGTCAAACAAAATAATGTTCAGATCGTCACGGCTTTCTCTTAATTCACTTGCAAGTTCAACGCCGCTAAGGCCTGCTCCGACAATGGCAACAGTCGCTTCGGCGCATAAGTTGTTCAGCTTTTGATAGGTTTCGCGGGACTGATCGATGGTTTGAATGCTGTAGGTGAATTCGGGCGCTCCCGGCACGTTATGATATTTATCCTCGCAGCCGAGCCCGATCACTGCGTCATCGTAAGAAATCGGTTCGCGGTCATGGAACAGCACTTGTTTTTGTGCAATATCAATTGATGAAATATCGCCGTACTCGACATCCAGGCGAGGGTGCTCTGGGAACGTTACTCTGATATGGTGGTCAGAAATTGTGCCTGCGGCAAGGGCATAATATTCTGTTTTTAAGCAGTGATAAGGATTTCTGTCAATTAACGTGATTGAAACATCATGAGGCAGCTGGTTGGGCAATAAGCGATGAAGAACACGCATGTTTCCGTAACCTCCGCCGATCAAGACCAATTTTTTCATTTGAATTCCCCTTTAACCCGAAGAGTATGATAGACACATTGATGAAAAATACGAACTTTGTAAAATAACATCTAGAATTATATCGAATTTGATCTAAAATCACAATATTAGTTTCAAAATAACCTACAAATTAGCTTTAAAACGCAAATTAGTAGAACGTTATTGCGGGAATGATATGTTACGATAATAAATTTTGATGCGTTCGTTGTCTTTGACGAATAGTGAAAAATTCGCGATAATGTTCATATGTGAGGTGAAACCGCATGAATCCAATGATTGAATTTTGTGTCAGCAATCTGGCTCACGGCTCTCAGGAAGCCCGAGCGATTTTAGAGAAAGATCCGAATCTGGATGTTCTTGAATACGGCTGTTTAAGCTATTGCGGAAAATGTATGGAATCACTATTCGCTCTAGTAAACGGAGAAGTCGTTACGGGTGAAACACCTGCTGAGCTTGTTGAGAATATATATACATTTATTGAAGAAAACCCAATGTTTTGAAGAAAAAGGGCCTGTTTCAGGCCCTTTTTTATTTTGCGGTACAAAAGTACTGAAAAAATGTGTAGACATCAAAAAATATTATTGTTATCGTATAAAAGATTTGTTTTAAATAAATTTTAAGAGGTGTAGGTGTATTCATGAATGTTCTTTGGGGACTGCTCGGCGCAGTTGGGATAATCGCCATCGCGTTTTTATTTTCAGAAAAGAAAAGCAATATTAGAATAAGAACCGTCATCGTTGGTTTATGTATACAGGTGGCGTTTGGATACATCGTGTTGAAATGGGAAGCGGGACGCGCTGTTTTTTTATGGTTTTCAAGCCGTGTACAGCTTCTGATTGATTATGCCAATGAAGGCATCAGTTTCATATTTGGGCCGCTTTTAAAAGTCGGCGACAGCCCGGCGTTTGCATTAAGTGTACTGCCTGTTATCATTTTCTTCTCAGCACTGATTGCAGTTTTATATCATTTGAAAATCATGCAGCTCATTTTCCGTGTGATCGGCGGCGGATTGTCGAAGCTTCTTGGGACAAGCAAAACGGAATCTCTTGCGGCTGCTGCTAATATTTTTGTAGGGCAGTCGGAATCTCCGTTAGTGATCAGGCCCCTTATTGCAGGGCTGACGCGCTCTGAACTGTTTACAATTATGACGAGCGGTCTATCGGCTGTTGCGGGTTCAACTTTGTTTGGCTACGCCCTTCTCGGTATTCCGATTGAATTCTTGCTCGCGGCTAGCTTCATGGCTGCTCCTGCGGGTCTGGTTTTCGGAAAATTAATCATTCCTGAAACGGAAACGCCGCAAACAGTAAAAGGCGATTTCAAAATGGATGAAGGCGAAGGAGCGGCCAATGTGATTGACGCGGCTGCAAAGGGTGCGTCAACAGGTCTGCAAATTGCGCTGAACGTTGGTGCGATGCTGCTTGCATTCGTCGCATTAATCGCCGTGGTCAACGGTATTCTCGGCGGTGTTTTTGGCTTGTTCGGTTTAAAAGATGTCACATTAGAATCTATCCTCGGCTATGTGTTTTCTCCAATCGCCTTTATGATTGGTGTGCCATGGCATGAAGCCTTGCATGCCGGAAGCTTTATCGGCCAGAAATTGGTGCTGAATGAGTTTGTCGCTTATTCTAACTTCGGTCCGCACATCGGCGAGTTTTCTAAAAAAACCGCTACGATTATCAGTTTTGCGTTATGCGGATTCGCAAATTTCTCCTCGATTGCGATTATGCTCGGTACGCTTGGCGGTTTAGCGCCAAGCCGCCGCTCAGATATCGCACGCCTCGGGTTAAAGGCTGTTCTAGCGGGAACATTAGCCAATCTGCTGAGCGCGGCTATTGCCGGCATGTTCATATAAAAGATAAAAGCTCCTTGCGTAATTGCAAGGAGCTTTTATGTATGAAAAACGGGGGATAATTGTATTGTGTCCGTTTATAATAGCTTTTATACTAAGAAAAAGAGAAAAAGTTGGAGGCATCTATGAACTCATTTCGATTTACCAAAATGCACGGACTTGGAAACAGCTATATATACGTGAATCAATTTGAAGAACAACTGCCGGAAGAACAACTGTCTGAAATAGCGGTTCAAGTGTCTTCCGTTTATACAGGGATCGGCTCCGACGGAATGATCCTCATATGTCCTTCAGATCAAGCACCTGTCAAAATGCGAATTTTTAATAATGACGGGTCTGAAGGGAAAAACTGCGGCAACGGCCTGCGCTGCGTTGCAAAATACGCGTATGAGCATAAGCTGGTTGAGGAAACATCTTTTCTGATTGAAACCCTCTCCGGGCTTGTGAAAGCGGAGGTTCAAGCTGAAAACGGAAAAGTGAATGTTGTCACTGTCGATATGGGTGAACCGCGTCTGACAAAAGCCGAGCTTCCGATGCTTGGCGGCGGTGAGGAGCAAACCATTAATGAAACAATGACATTTGAAGAAGCTGAGCTAAAAGGCACCGCGGTTTCCATGGGCAATCCTCATATCGTTTTTCCGGTTGCCGATATTGAACAGGCTCCGCTGACGACACTGGGACCGGTGATTGAAAAAGATCCTAGATTTCCGGAAGGTGTGAATGTCGAGTTTGTGGAAACTGTGAATGAGCATGAACTGCACTTCCGCGTGTGGGAACGGGGATCAGGCATCACACAGGCTTGCGGAACAGGCGCTTGTGCAGCGGCTGTCGCATCTGTTTTAAACGGCGTATCAAGACAAAATGAAGACATTACGGTTCATTTAGCGGGCGGAGATTTGGTCATTAATTGGAAAGAGAACGGCCATGTGATGATGACAGGTCCGGCAGAGACTGTTTGTGAGGGCGTCTATTTTTTATAAAACAGCTAGTTTGAGAAATGAGCCGATCAAGTTTATAATAAAAGACAACATCCGGTTTCTAAAAGGAGGTTCACATTAATGAGCAACCCTGTAACAATTACAGAAGCAGCAGCTTTGCATATAAAAGATATGATGAAAGAGCATGAAGAAGAAAACGCGTTTCTGCGTGTCGGCGTTAAAGGCGGCGGCTGCAGCGGTCTTTCATACGGAATGGGCTTTGAGCATGAAAAAAGCGAAGCAGACAGTATGTTTGAGGAGCACGGCATTACTGTTCTCGTCGACAAAGAAAGCCTTGATATCATGAACGGCACTATTATAGACTTTAAGCAATCCATGCTTGGCGGCGGTTTTACCATCGATAATCCAAACGCCATCGCCTCATGCGGCTGCGGTTCTTCTTTCAGGACAGCGACGAATGCAGGTAAACCAGAAGAGTGCTAATAATAGAAAAAGCCAAGTCAAGCGGCGAGCCGCTGACTTGGCTTTTTTTATTTTAATACTTATCTCCATTAAAAATCGAATTCTTCACGATGACATAATCCACATTGCGGATAGCCTCCAGCTTAGTTCCGCCAGCATAAGAAATAGAAGATTGAAGATCCTGTTCCATTTCAGTCAGCGTATCCATGATTGCGCCTTTATGCTCTACGTGCATTTTTTTGCCTTCGACATTTTTCTTTTCGCCTTTTTGATATTCAGAGGCTGAGCCAAAGTATTCTTTGTAGAGCTTTCCGTCTTTTTCAATGGTTTGTCCCGGTGATTCCTCGTGTCCGGCAAATAGTGAACCGATCATGACCATGGTGGCGCCGAATCGGATTGATTTTGCGATGTCGCCATGGGTGCGGATTCCGCCATCCGCGATAATCGGTTTGCTGGCGGCTTTTGCGCACCAGCGCAGCGCGGCTAATTGCCATCCGCCTGTTCCGAAACCGGTTTTAATTTTCGTTATACATACTTTTCCCGGTCCGATGCCGACTTTTGTTGCATCCGCTCCGGCATTTTCGAGCTCTCTGACAGCTTCCGGTGTTCCGACATTTCCCGCGATGACAAAGCTGTCCGGAAGATGCTTTTTGAGGTACTGAATCATCTCAATGACGGCATTGGAATGTCCGTGAGCGATGTCGATGGTCACGTATTCAGGGACCAGATTTTCTTCTGCCAGGTGACGGACAAATGCATACTCCTCATCTTTGACCCCAACGCTGATAGAAGAGAATAGGCCGCGTGCGTTCATGTCCTTTATAAAGTCAATCCGTTTTTCAGGTTCAAAGCGGTGCATCACATAAAAGTAGCCGTTTTCGGCTAATGAAACCGCAAGTTTCTCATCTATAATCGTCTGCATATTGGCAGGAACGACGGGCAATTTAAATGTACGTCCGCCTAAACGCACGGATGTATCACATTCAGAACGGCTGTTCACAATGCATTTTGCAGGAATTAGCTGAATATCTTCGTAATCAAACACGTTTTCCATAGAATCCACTCCTAAATACGAATATTTATGATGAATATATACCAAATGTTCGCCTTGTATAATGTACTCTGTTTTGGAGAGGATGTCAAACGATTTATCTGATGATGGATGTGATTCAGGTGCGGAAGCTTGTCATTCAGGATGAGTTTGGGTATCATAGTCTTAACGAATGGTCTCATAGAGCGGATGATAAGACGCTAATATATAAGTTCAGCACAGCTTGGTCCTTCAGCACCAGGCTTTCTTTATGACATGGACATGGAAAGGAGCGAGTGGAGATGACTCAAAACGAAGAACAAACACCGAAGTCCCAAAAGATCCAAGACCGCATTATCATGACCACGATCTGGGTTGTAGCAGCCCTTGTGATTGCGCTGGTTATCGGAACTGCGATGAATTATATAAATATCTTCAAATAAAAAAGGAGCTGTGTCATCTTGACACAAACTCCTTTTTTTATTATTTATTTTCAAAAAGACTTGTAGAGTGCAGAGGCTGTACGCGAGCTTTCGGGTCCATATAAGCTTTCGCGTTGTTAACAGCTGTCGGTGCTTCGCCGAAGCCGCTTGCGATCAGGTTGACTTTTCCTTCGTATGTGCAAATGTCACCTGCTGCGAAGAAGCCTTCGATATTTGTTTCCATCGTTGATTTGACGACAATGGAATTTTTCTCAATTTCAAGTCCCCAGTTTTTAATCGGTCCAAGAGATGAGACGAAGCCGTAGTTGACAATTAAGTCATCGATTTCTAAAATCTCTTTGCGCTCGCCTTTCACTTCCTCAAGCACAAGCTGCTCGATTTTGTCTTCTCCGATGAGCTCTGTCGGAACAAATGGAGTCAGGACATTCACTTTAGATGCGTGAAGGTTTTCCACACTGTGCTCATGCGCGCGGAATTTATCGCGGCGGTGAACGATGGAAACTTCTTTTGCGATTGGCTCAAGCATAAGCGCCCAGTCAACCGCTGAATCTCCTCCGCCCAGAATCGCAACGCGTCTGCCGGCGAATTTTTGTAAATCATCAACGAAGTAGTGAAGGTTTTTGCCTTCGTATTGTTCAGCTGTTTCAAGCTCGAGCTTTCTTGGTTTGAATGCGCCGTTTCCTGCAGTGATGATGACCGTTTTAGAGTAATGGGTTTCTTCGTTTGTCACAAGCTTAAACACGCCGTCTGCTTGTTTTTCAACAGATTCAACCGCTTGCTCCAAACAAATGGTTTGGTCGAATTTCGCCATTTGCTCTTTTAAGTTGTTCACTAGCTCTTGGGCGCGGATTTTCGGGAATCCTGCTACGTCATATATATATTTCTCAGGGTACAGGGCACTAAGCTGTCCGCCAAGCTGAGGCAGGCTTTCGATAATTTTGACGCTTGCCTGTCTCATGCCTCCGTAAAAAGCGGTGAATAAGCCGACCGGTCCCCCGCCTATAATTGTAATATCATAAACCTTTGTATCCTCTCGCATACGAAAATTGCCTCCTAAATGAAAATTGTTATTAATTATACCATATTGCTCTTAAAATTGACGAGTCAGCAGAAAAATTTGCGAGTGTATTGTATGCGCATTCATTCTTGATCATATGCCTGGGGGCCGATACGATAAGAAAAACATGAATTCATCTTTTTTCTGAATGTTTCATGAACCAGCCGGATACACATGATAGTAGTGCTATGGGTGTGGACTTCACAAAAAACTTTTCAATATATTTCATAAAATCCTGCCAATAAGCTGAAGATAACACAAATGATGATTTTTATATGCGTCTAACAGCAAAAAAAAGAGAAGGTGGATGTGATGGCATTGAATAAGCCCAAAATCGTGATTTTAGGTGCAGGTTATGGCGGATTGATGACAGTGACAAGGCTGACGAAGCATGTCGGTCCGAATGATGCTGATATTACGCTTGTGAATAAACACAATTATCATTACGAAACGACATGGATGCACGAAGCGAGCGCCGGTACGCTCCATCATGACCGCTGCCGTTATCAGATAAAAGATGTAATCAACCAGTCACGTGTCAATTTTGTACAGGATACCGTGAAGGCAATCAAAATAGAAGAGAAGAAAGTTGTGCTTGCCAATGGAGAACTGCAGTACGATTATTTAGTTATCGGCCTCGGAGCGGTACCTGAAACGTTCGGCATTAAAGGTTTAAAAGAATTTGCGTTTCCGATCGCCAATATCAATACATCCCGTGTGCTTCGGGAACATATTGAGCTGCAATTTGCGACTTACAACATTGAAGCTGAAAAAAGGCCGGACAGGTTAACAATCGTTGTCGGGGGAGCCGGGTTTACGGGTATTGAATTTCTTGGCGAACTGGCTGCCCGTGTGCCGGAGCTCTGCAAGGAATATGACGTTGACAGAAGCCTTGTACGCATTATCTGCGTAGAAGCAGCGCCGACCGTATTGCCGGGCTTTGATCCCGAGCTTGTCGATTATGCTGTTCACTATCTTGAGGAGAATGGCGTTGAGTTTAAAATCGGAACGGCGGTTCAAGAGTGTACCGCAGAAGGAGTCACAGTCGGCAAAAAAGATGAGGAGCCCGAGCAAATCAAATCGCAAACAGTGGTGTGGGCGGCAGGTGTCCGCGGACATCCGATTGTGGAAGAAGCCGGCTTTGAAAATATGCGCGGCCGGGTGAAAGTCAATCCTGATCTTCGCGCGCCCGGACATGACAGCGTCTTTATTCTCGGCGACAGCTCGCTGTTTATCAATGAAGACACTGACCGTCCTTATCCGCCGACCGCCCAAATCGCGATGCAGCAGGGGACTACGGTCGCTAAAAACATTGCAAAACTCATTAAGGGCGGCGAGCTTGAAGAATTCAAACCTGATATAAAAGGAACGGTGGCTTCTCTTGGCGAGCATAATGCGGTCGGAGTCGTGTACGGAAGAAAACTGAAAGGCACGCCGGCTTCTTTTATGAAAAAAGTCATCGATAACCGTTCGCTGTTTTTAATCGGCGGACTTGGACTCACACTGAAAAAAGGCAAGTTTAAGTTTTTCTAAAAACCCGCTCTCCGCGGGTTTTGTTTTATTAAAAAACGCCAAAATAAAAAGAGAACAAGAGGAAACTAAAAATGTTTCCGCTTACATCAAAAGATATGTCACATGATCTGACTTTATCATTGACACCTTGGTATGGTATTATTATCTGAAAATTAAGAAAAAGGTGATGCTAAGATGAAAACCGCAACGACAACCGCTTCACAGGCATGCCCGTTTTGCTCAGGGAAAGGGTATTTTCAATTAATCCTCGGCGGTTCAGAAACTTGTCCGTCATGTCAGGGGACAGGTAAAGACAGTCATTCATTTTCCAGCCGTTGACTTTTTAAAAGCCCCCGCGGTACACTAAAAGTAACGCAGGGGGTGGGGTTTTGATTAGTCTGCCAGTCGTTATCATCTCAATTGTTTTATTTTTTGTTTTGTTTTTTGGAATCGGTTTCTTATTAAACATGCTGCTGAGAATGTCTTGGATTATGGCTGTGATTTATCCGATTGTATGCCTTTTTATAATCAGCAAGGAAAAGCTGATCAGCTATATCCAATCGCCAGGCGAATCCTTTGCCAGCCTGTTTCAGAGAGTCGTATCGTTAGCTGCTGCAGATGTATTGATTTTAGCCAGCGGTCTGGCCGGCGCCATTGTCTCAGGCATAGCGATCAACATGCTCAGAAAAAGAGGATATCAGATGTTTTAATGCCGCTTTCTTTCTAAAGAAAGCTTTTTTTTGTGCCTTCAGCGCATTCACCGTTTTGAATATTGCTCCCGCTATATGGGAACAATGATTCGGAGGAGAGGTGAATAATGTTGAAAATGATCAGACGTTTGCTGATGGCCTGTTTATTTCTGCTCGCGTTTGCCACGACATATTTAGCGATATCAGGAGTAGAGGCGAAGGACTTATCAAAATGGGTACAAGAAAATAATGAGAAGCACTCGAAGAATACAGGACTGACATTAAAAGCATTGCAGCAGAAAAACGAAAAAACGATGTCCGCTGCAGCCAAAGCAAAAGACAAACCATTGGAAGAAGCCTTTGACTGGAACCAATATCCGGCGCAAAAAGTAACGGCTACAGGCTATACAGCGGGAGTCGAATCGACGGGTAAAAAACCTGGTGATCCATTATACGGGCTTACATATTCAGGTGTTAAAGTGAAAAGAGATTTATACTCTACGGTTGCCGCCGATCCATCCGTTTTTCCGATCGGCACCATTTTATTTATCCCGAACTACGGTTTGGGTGTCGTTGCGGACACCGGATCGGCCATCAAGGGAAACCGCATTGATTTGTATTTTGAAACCGTTCATGATGTCTACAATGAATGGGGCAAAAAAACCCTGGACGTGTATGTGATTAAGAAGGGGACCGGAAAAGTCACTGAGGATGAACTGGTAAAGCTTAATGAAACAAAATCATTGCAGGTGTTCAGAAATCAATACAAAACAGTGAAAGAATAAAACGCTCCAGCTGCGGCTGGAGCGTTATTTTTTTTACAGAAAAAAGTATGCCAGTGCCAGTGTTAATAAAATTCCTGTCAATCCGCCAAAAAAGACCTCGATTGGCTGATGGCCGAGAAGCTCTTTCAGCTTTTTTTGTTTTTCTTTCTCTTCGGCTTTCGGGAAATCTTTTGCTTCATTCACAAAACGGTTAAAATCAATCACAAGTTTATTAATGACTGTTGCCTGCTCGCCGGCATGACGTCTGACGCCGGTTGCGTCAAACATGGTAATGACGGCGAAAATGGCTGAAACCGCAAAGAGAGAGGAACCTAATCCATGCTCTAAAGCTACGCCGGTAGAGAGCGCCGTAACAGCTGCGGAGTGGGAACTCGGCATGCCGCCTGTGCTTGTCACCAGCGACCAGTCCAGTTTTCTGGATACGATAAATTGTATCGGCACTTTAATGACTTGTGCAAAGATGATGGCAGCAAGGCTTGATAATAAAGGAAAATTCATAAAAAGTTCCATAGGCGACATCCTTTCTATATGAAAATCTTTCGTGTTACAAAAGAAAAAAGCAGGTCTTTGTCTGTTGTTTGATAAAATAAATGTAAGGAAAGAATGTTTTTCCTATTATACCATTGTTCATTACAAATACCCATTACGTTAGGAGTGTAAGCCTTATGTTTTATGCGGTTCAACAATTAGAGCATACTGAAACCCTGGTGGTCGGACTTTTTCAAAAAAGCCAGCTGACAGGCAAAGCAAAGGAAATTGATGGAAAACTGGAAGGCCATCTGACTCAGCTTCTGAAAGACGGTGATGTCTCTGCCAAACGGAATCAAGTATCAAAAGTATTCCCTCCGTCCTCCGCTGGTATGAAACGTATTTATTTCGTCGGTTTGGGAAGAGAGGCGAATTATTCATTTGAAGAGGCGAAGGAAAGCTTTGCCCATGTTTTTCACGCCATTCATAAAGACAGAAAACAAGAGGCTGCCGTACTGCTTGACACATTTATTTGTGAAGAAGTTCCCGCAGCGGATGCCGCTCACGCATTAGCTGAGAGCTGCCTGCTTGCTTCTTATGAGGTGCAGGATTATAAGCACAAATCTAATGAGCCGGATAAACAGCTTGAATCCATCTATGCCGTCACAGATGAAGATACACAAGAAGTGCAGGCCGGTCTTCTTGTCGGCCGGGCATACGGACAGGGCACAAATTCGGCGAGAACGCTTGTTAATATGCCGGGAAATATGCTGACAGCAACTGACTTGGCTTCTTATGCGTCCGAGCTTGCGGCGAAGTATGATTTTGAGTGTGAAATATTGGAGAAATCGGATATGGAAGAGCTCGGTATGGGCGGAATCCTTGCGGTAAACCAGGGCTCTGCCGAACCGCCCAAAATGATTGTCTTGAAGTATCAGGGCAAAAAGGAATGGGAAAACGTTATCGGACTTGTCGGAAAAGGAATTACCTTTGACACAGGCGGTTACTCTATTAAAACGAAAACAGGAATTGTCGGCATGAAATCCGATATGGGAGGAGCGGCAGCGGTCCTTGGCACAATGGAAACGATCGGCGAGCTTCGTCCGGAGCAAAATGTGCTGGCTGTCATTCCGTCAACCGACAACATGATTTCAGGCGGGGCGATGAAGCCTGACGATGTCATCGTGTCATTAAGCGGAAAAACGATTGAAATCCTTAACACGGATGCAGAAGGAAGGCTTGTGCTTGCAGACGGCCTTACATATGCGAAACAGCATGGCGCGTCTGTTCTTGTTGATGTGGCAACGCTCACCGGCGGTGTTGTTGTGGCATTGGGCACAGAAACAACCGGCGCCATGACAAATAACGAGAGCTTTTATCAGCGGGTGGCTGAAGCTGCGGAAGAGTGCGGTGAGGCCATCTGGCAGCTGCCGATTACAGAAAAGGATAAAAAACGTGTGAAAAACAGCCAAATGGCGGATTTAAACAATTCACCGGGACGGGAAGGCCATGCCATTATGGCAGGAACGTTTCTTGGTGAGTTTGCTGAAACGACTCCTTGGGTCCATCTTGATATTGCAGGCACAGCAACTTCAAGTAAAGCAAGCTGCTTCGGCCCGTCCGGTGCAACCGGCGTCATGGCAAGAACACTGGCTACTCTGGCAGAAAGATTCACAGCGGAAGAAGACGCAAAAGCATAATAAATATAGCCCTGCTGCGATTTCGCGGCAGGGTTTTTTTTCTCCAAAATCTTTAGTTGACTAAAGTATCATGAATATGATACGATACGTTCGTGCTTTATTTATCTACTACATTAGCAAACTAAAGGGTTTTTGGAGGGGTATCATGAATGCAGTCGTAATCGCAGTGCTGCTTATGCTTGTCTTAAGCCTTCTGCGTGTCAATATAGTTATTGCTTTAATCATAGGTGCTTTGGCCGGCGGCTTAACAGGAGGACTCGGCCTGGGTGAAACGGTTAAAGCCTTTACAGAAGGGCTCGGCGGAAATGCCACCGTTGCAGTCAGCTACGCTATGCTTGGTGCGTTTGCTGCGGCTTTAACGAAAACAGGTCTTCCGGATGCTATGGTGGAAGCTTCTGTAAAATTAATTGGAAATAAAGAAGATACTCGAAAAAAGGCACTGTCTAAAGTGCTTATCGTACTGATTATTTTAATCGTAGCTTGTTTTTCACAAAACGTGGTACCGGTTCACATCGCATTTATTCCTGTGCTGATACCGCCGCTTTTGAACATTTTTAATGAGCTTGAAATGGACCGCAGGCTGATTGCGTGTGTGATTACGTTCGGCTTAACGGCTCCTTATATTTTGCTGCCTGTCGGCTTCGGCCAGATTTTCCAAGGCATGCTGAAGGACAACATGGCCGATGCGGGTTTAAACGTTCCGCTTGGCGATATTCCGTACGCGCTGATCATACCGGTTGCAGGCATGGTTGTCGGTTTGATTTTATCAGTAATCGTTTTTCGTAAACCAAAAGTGTATGAAACAAAAGAAATCTCAGGTGTAAAAGCATCTCCATATACAAAAAAAAGCCTGGGAATCGCGGTTCTCGCCATTGTAGTGTCACTCGGCGTCCAGCTTTATTTATCGCAGACCTTGGGAGTAGAAGGGATGATTATGGGGGCGCTGGCCGGCCTGATTATTCTGTTTGTCAGCGGCGTAATGAAACGTGACGAAGCGGATTCATTGATTACTGACGGTATGGTATTAATGGCCTTTATCGGATTTGTTATGCTTGTTGCAGCCGGATTCTCAAATGTATTGACAAAAACCGGAGATGTCGAGTCATTGGTCAAAACATCAGCTGGTATTATCGGGCACAGTCAGTCACTGGGTGCATTGCTGATGCTGATTGTCGGCTTGCTGATTACAATGGGAATCGGCTCATCTTTTGCAACGATTCCGGTGATCACAACGATCTTTGTGCCTCTATGTATGCAGCTCGGATTCAGCCCGATGGCAACGATTGCGATTATCGGAGCGGCTGCCGCGCTTGGCGACGCCGGTTCACCTGCCAGCGACAGTACACTTGGGCCGACTTCGGGTCTGAGTGCGGACGGACAGCATCACCATATTTGGGACACTTGTGTGCCGACATTTATCTTTTATAACATTCCGCTTGTTATTTTTGGCTGGATTGCGGCGCTTGTCTTATAGAAAAAAGGCTCTCCTTAACGGGAGAGCCTTTTTTCGTTTATCATTTCAAAAAAACGTCCATCGAAACGGTTTTTAAGTGGACGATATTTGATGTCTGTTAAAGCCGGTTGCTTTATGAATAGAGCGGTAGATCGCAGGTGCGATAAACGTCAGCAGCACAGCCAGCGCCGTGTCTTTTACCATAAACCAAGTCATAAAGCCCCAAACCGTGCCGTAGCTCACCGGTGTATGAATCCACAGCTTCAGCGCAAGATACATATAGGTGGTGCCAATGATATACATAATGGCCGTTCCGATAAGAGAAGCAATCAGAAAACGGATTTTACTTGGGTGGATTTTGCGTTCTAATAACCATCCAGCTGCGAATGCTGCAGGAATGTATGAGATAATGAAGCCGCCGCTTTTACCTGCAAATGGTGCGAAGCCCGCGGAAAACTGAGCGAACACTGGTGCCCCGGCCAATCCGACAAGCGCATATACAAGCATCGCGATAGCAGCGCGTTTGCTGCCGAGAAGCAAAGCCGCCAAGAGGCAGAAAAACGGCTGCATCGACAGCGGAATGCCGGCAACTTGCAAAAAGGGCGCGACTGATGTAATGTTGGCGCCGACAGCCATAAGTGCGGCGAACATGCCGATCAGCGCCATATCACCCGCACGAAGTTTAGGTTGTTTCATCGTTGTTCCCCCTTAGGTTTACATACACAATCATAGAGTAATAAAGATCTGAATGATTGTCAACATAAATATAATTTAGGTTAACAAAAGGAGGATTTGCATGTATTTCGGAAAAATAAAACAGGCAGATCAGTCAGGAAGAGTGCCGCCCAATCAAAATGTGACGACTTCGTTTCCTGTGCTTCATACGGGGAACGTTCCGTATTATGAGGATATGACGAAGTGGAATCTGCAAGTATACGGATTGGTTGATCACCCGATGCTTTTAAGCTTTGAAGATATAAAAGCCTTTCCTCAGTGCGAATCAGAAAATGACATTCATTGCGTGACAGGCTGGTCGCGGCTTGATAACGTTTGGCAGGGGGTAAGGACAAGGGATATTGCGGAGAAAGCCGGGGTAAAAGAAGAGGCGGGCTATGTCATTTTACACGCGGAAGAGGGCTGGACGACAAATCTGCCGCTCGATGACTTTTTGGCTGAAACATCACTGCTCGCTTATGCGCATAACGGCGAACCTTTAACGCCTGAACACGGCTTCCCGCTGCGAGGGGTGTTTCCTCATTTGTATTTTTGGAAAAGCGCTAAGTGGCTGCGCGGCATCCAATTTACGAAAGAAAATCATCCCGGTTTTTGGGAGCAGAACGGCTATCATATGAGAGGCGACCCTTGGCGGAATCAGAGATTTACATGGGATTAAGGTTCTAGTAAACGTAGGATAATCAGCATCTTTTACAGGATTTTATTTCCATATTGCTAGTCATCAGGTACCTTATTTAGAGAAGGTGCCTTTTTTATTAAGGAAAAAGTTGACTTTGTTTGCCAGAAAACCTATTATTTGAGTTGTCTAGTTGATAGTGAAAATCATTATCATAAATGCAGCCAGTTTTAAGGAGAGGAATGTCGTACTGCATGAAAAAAACAGATGGGGCTAAAGGCGGGACCTACAACGCATTTACCATTCCGGGAACGGAAGTGCGTAAAATGTCTTCACGCAATGGCAGCCGCGGCTATCAGATCTTTATCTCAAAACCGAGCACAGAGCCGCCGCCTTCTGGTTATCCGGTTATTTATCTGCTCGATGCCAATTCGATCTTCGGTACAATGTCGGAAGCTGTTCGAGTGCAGGGGCGCCGTCCTGAGAAAACAGGGGTGATTCCCGCTGTGATTGTCGGTATTGGCTATGACACAACAGAACCGTTTTCTTCTGCGCGCCACCGGGATTTTACAATGCCTACGTCTTACTCGGAGCTGCCGGTAAGGCCTGACGGCAAAGAATGGCCGGAGCATGGCGGAGCGGGGGACTTTTTAAGGTTTATTGAAGAGGATCTCAAACCGAAGATTGAACAAGATTATGAGATTGACAGAAACAGACAAACGGTTTTTGGCCACTCTCTTGGCGGGCTCTTCGTTTTGCAGGTGCTCTTAACGAAACCGGATGCATTCCAAACGTATATCGCGGGCAGTCCGTCCATTCATTGGAATAAACCATTTATTGAAAAGGAAACTGAGCGTTTCGCTTCCTGTTTAAAGAAAAACGGTCAGCCTGTCAATCTTCTGCTTGCGGCAGGAGAATTGGAAAAGCATCATAAATGCCGAATGAACGATAACGCGAAGGAGCTTTACGAGCGGCTGTCTGCTTTGGCTGAACAAGGCGTACGGACAGAATTTTGTGAGTTTTCAGGAGAAGGACATATTTCGGTTCTTCCTGTTTTGGTCAGCAGGGCATTGCGTTTCGCGCTTCACCCTGACGGTCCGCACATTTCAATGAGCTGAGAATTGTCTCAGCTCCCATATTTGTCACAAAAATTATATTTGACTGTCGAATGACATAAGGATATGATTATTTTTATAATTGATAATGATAATCATTATCAATAGGTTACGATTAATGGTAAGGTGAAGCAGTCTTTTTCGCAAAATGTCATTTTTGGCGTTACAAGCGAAGAAAGGAAATGATGAAATGAATGTAAGAGGTATAGAAGGCAAGATCGCATTGATTACAGGGGCCGCCCAAGGAATAGGTGAAGCTGTTGCGCGGACGCTTGCCGGTCAGGGGGCGCACATTGCTGCGGTTGATTACAATCCAGAAAAGCTTGAAAAAGTCGTGAACAGCCTCAAAGCTGAGGGGTGTCATGCCGAAGCCTTTCCGGCGGATGTGAGAGACAGTGCGGCGATTGACGATATCACGGCTCAAATCGAACGTGACATGGGCCCAATTGACATATTGGTGAACGTAGCGGGTGTGCTTCGGCCAGGGCTGATTCATTCTCTCAGTGATGAGGAATGGGAGGCCACTTTCTCAGTGAATTCGACTGGTGTTTTTAACGCGTCGCGCTCAGTCAGCAAATATATGATGAACCGCAGATCCGGTTCGATTGTAACAGTAGGATCAAATGCAGCCGGTGTGCCAAGGACGTCTATGGCGGCATACGCCTCATCAAAGGCAGCGGCCGTGATGTTTACAAAGTGCCTTGGCCTTGAGCTTGCAGAATACAACATTCGCTGCAATATTGTTTCTCCCGGGTCAACGGAAACAGACATGCAGTGGTCCTTATGGGCTGATGAAAATGGAGCAGAGCAAGTTATCAAAGGATCGCTTGATACATTTAAAACGGGAATTCCGCTCAAAAAACTGGCCCAGCCTTCGGATATTGCGGATGCCGTGCTCTTTTTGGTTTCTGAGCAGGCAGGCCATATTACGATGCACAATTTATGTGTAGATGGCGGCGCGACCTTAGGCGTATAACTTAACTCAAAGGAGGTTTATGAAGATGTTGGAACAAAACGTTATATCTGAAACAAAGGCGGAGCATTTGCTTCATGATTATCAGCCGGGCACTTTTTTCCTGGCTTCCCCTCACCGTGTGCTGCTTGGAAAAGGAATAAGTGAAACCGTGCCGGATGCAGACGGCCAAAACCAATTAGAAACCTTACCCGGCCGCATTGCTGAGGCGCTTAACAAAGCGAAGCAATCAGGGCAAAGCCGTCCGGTTGTTGTGGGAGCTGTTCCATTTGATCATTTGAAATCGCCCCGGCTCGTCGTTCCGGAGGAGGTACGGTGGTCGGGACCGCTTCAATTTAATCATGCCAACATCGAACAGCAGCGGGAACATACATATCAAATACAGCCTGTTCCTGCACCGGAGGACTATAAAAAAGGTGTAGAACAAGGATTGGCAAGCATTGCTGACGGCACACTCAGCAAAATTGTCCTGTCCAGATCGCTGCATCTGACATCAACTGAAGCGATACAAACGGGTGAACTGCTTCACCATCTAGCGCGGCATAATACACACGGTTATACTTTTGCAGCCGATGTATCCGGCCAAGATGATTCATCTTCCCATCGGACATTACTCGGAGCAAGTCCGGAGCTTCTCGTTTCGAGAATGGGGACTCAGGTGGTATCCAATCCGTTAGCGGGCTCTAGACCTCGCAGTGATGATCCTGTTGAGGATCAGCGCCGGGCCGATGAATTGCTTTCCTCCGCAAAGGATCTTCATGAGCATGCTGTTGTGGCTGATGCGGTTGCTGCCGGGCTGCGGCCTTTTTGCCGGACGCTGGACGTTCCGGAAAAGCCTTCGCTGATCCAAACTGAGACGATGTGGCATTTGTCCAGTGTCATTAAAGGAGAGCTTTCCGATCCGACTGTAACCGCGCTGGAACTAGCCGCCGCGCTTCATCCTACGCCGGCAGTCTGCGGAACACCGACTGACCTTGCAAGAGAAGCCATCCGGGAAATTGAACCTTTTGACCGCGGTTTCTTCACCGGCATGGTAGGCTGGTGTGACGATGCAGGCGATGGCGAATGGATCGTTACGATTCGCTGTGCAGAGGCTGAAGAACGTTCACTTCGTCTTTTTGCAGGTGCCGGTGTTGTATCTGGATCAAAAGCAGAGGACGAGCTCCAGGAGACATCCGCAAAGTTTCGGACAATGCTTCGCGCAATGGGTGTCAATCACATATGATCAGAAATAAATGCAGGAGGGAAACAGCATGCTGAATGGATTTACGCCTTGGCCCAAGGAGTTTGCGGAAAAGTACCGGGAGAACGGCTGCTGGGCCGGTGAGACTTTTGGAGACATGTTAAGAGACAGGGCTGCCAAACATGGCGATCGTATCGCGATTACATGCGGGGACACCCATTGGAGCTATCAAGAGCTTGACACAAGGGCTGACCGTCTGGCAGCCGGATTGCAGAAGCTCGGTATTAAACAAATGGATCGTGTAGTGGTGCAGCTGCCGAATATCGCGGAGTTTTTCGAAGTCATCTTTGCGCTTTTTCGGCTGGGAGCGCTCCCGGTCTTTGCACTGCCCTCTCATCGAAGCAGTGAGATTACATATTTTTGCGAGTTTGCTGAAGCGGAGGCTTATATCATCCCCGATTCTCATTCGGGATTTGACTACCGCACACTTGCCAGACAGGTTCACAGCAAGCTGCCGTCCTTGAAACACATCATTGTCGCAGGTGAGGCGGAGGAATTCCAGCCGCTTGAGGCATTGCATACAGAACCTGGCGAGCTGCCTGAAGTAAAATCTTCGGATGTGGCGTTTCTCCAGCTTTCTGGCGGAAGCACCGGCTTATCGAAACTGATACCGCGAACCCACGATGATTATATATACAGCCTGCGGATGAGTGCGGAGGTTTGCTGGCTTGATCACAGCACTGTGTACTTGGCCGCATTGCCGATGGCGCACAATTACCCGCTGAGCTCACCCGGGGTGCTAGGCGTATTATACGCTGGAGGAAAAGTGGTTTTATCTCCTTCTCCGAGTCCGGATGACTCGTTCCCTTTGATTGAACGGGAACAGGTGACAATAACAGCTCTTGTCCCGCCGCTTGCAATGGTATGGATGGACGCTGCTGCCTCACGAGATGCCGATTTATCAAGCCTTCAAGTGCTGCAGGTAGGCGGCGCGAAATTCAGCGCTGAAGCCGCGCGCAAAGTGAAATCTGTATTCGGCTGCACCTTGCAGCAGGTCTTCGGAATGGCGGAAGGGCTCGTTAATTATACAAGGCTTGATGACCCAGAGGAAGTAATTGTTAATACCCAAGGTAAGCCGATGTCTTCTTATGATGAAATACGTGTGTGGGATGATCAGAACCGTGACGTGAAACTTGGTGAAACGGGGCACCTGCTGACACGGGGACCGTATACGATCCGGGGATACTATAAGGCTGATGAGCACAATGCGGCTTCGTTTACCGAGGACGGTTTTTACCGCACTGGCGATCTAGTGAGACTGACACCCGACGGTTATGTTGTCGTGGAAGGACGGGCAAAGGATCAAATCAACCGCGGCGGAGAAAAAGTGGCGGCTGAAGAGGTTGAAAATCATCTTCTGGCGC
Organism: Bacillus sp. AF23; assembly: GCF_020861455.1. Classification (NCBI taxonomy): domain Bacteria; kingdom Bacillati; phylum Bacillota; class Bacilli; order Caryophanales; family Bacillaceae; genus Bacillus; species Bacillus sp. AF23. The sequence goes on along the minus strand of NZ_JAJHVY010000030.1, from coordinate 110,872 downwards.
ATCCGGCTGTGCATGATGCGGCAATGGTCTCAATGCCTGACCAATTTCTTGGTGAAAGATCATGTGTTTTCATTATTCCCCGGGATCAAGCGCCGAAAGCCGCAGAGCTCAAAGCTTTTCTAAGAGAACGCGGGCTTGCAGCATATAAAATTCCAGACCGGATCGAATTTGTTGAGTCCTTCCCGCAGACAGGGGTAGGAAAGGTAAGCAAAAAGGCGCTTCGCGAAGCGATCGCCGAAAAACTTCTTGCAGGTTCGAAAAAATAGAAACGATTTGAAAGGGAGTGTTCAAATGGCTATTCCTGCCATTCAGCCGTATCAAATGCCGACAGCGTCTGATATGCCAACAAACAAAGTATCATGGGTGCCTGATCCAAATCGGGCAGTCTTCTTAATACACGATATGCAGAACTATTTTGTCGACGCGTTTACAGCAGGAGCGTCTCCGGTAACAGAGCTTTCAGCAAATATACGCAAGCTGAAGGATCAATGTGTTCAGCTCGGGATACCTGTTGTCTACACAGCGCAGCCAGGCAGTCAAAATCCGGAGGACCGTGCATTGCTGACTGATTTTTGGGGACCTGGATTAAGCAGCGGTCCTTACGAGGAAAAAATTGTGGCCGAGCTTGCACCGGAAGACGATGATCTCGTATTGACAAAATGGAGATACAGCGCATTTAAGAGAACGAATCTGCTTGAGATCATGCGTGAACAGGGGCGCGATCAGCTGATCATCTCCGGGATTTATGCTCATATTGGCTGTCTCGTTACAGCATGTGAAGCGTTTATGGAGGATATCGAAGCATTTTTTGTTGCTGATGCAGTTGCGGACTTTTCTCGGGACAAGCATAAAATGGCGCTTGATTATGCGGCTGGGCGCTGCGCGTTTACGCTGATGACCGACAGCTTGCTTGATCAGCTGAAACATACGCCTTCTGCGGCTCAAAAGCCATCAGAAAAAGCTGAAAAACATGTATTTACCTGCGAGAGTATCCGAACACAAATTGCTGAGCTTCTTCAAGAATCGCCTGATGATATTGCAGATAATGAAGACTTACTGAATAGGGGACTTGATTCTGTAAGGATCATGACATTAGTTGAACAATGGCGCCGTGAAGGAGCCGAGGTGACATTCGTCGAACTGGCTGAACGGCCGACAATAGAAGAATGGCAGAAATTGCTTTCAATCCGCATTGAGAGAGTGCTGCCAAACACGGACTATTTATAAAAGGAGGTAAAAAAACGGATGCCTGATACAAAAGATCTTCAATACTCTTTAACCGGAGCGCAAACCGGTATTTGGTTTGCTCAGCAGCTTGATCCGGACAATCCAATCTACAATACAGCCGAATATATAGAAATCAACGGCCCAATCAACATTTCTCATTTTGAAGAAGCTTTACGGCACGTGATAAAAGAAGCGGAATCACTTCATGTCCGCTTTGGTGAAGATATGGACGGGCCTTGGCAGATGATAAATCCATCACCGGATGTACAGCTCCAAGTCATTGACGTCAGCTCTGAGCCTGATCCGGAAAAGACAGCTTTACACTGGATGAAAGCTGATTTGGCAAAGCCGGTCGATTTACAGCATGACCCATTGTTCCGCGAAGCTTTGTTTAAAGCCGGGCCTCAGCGTTTCTTTTGGTATCAGCGCATTCACCATATTGCGATCGACGGCTTTGGGTTTTCTCTGATCGCCCAGCGGGTTGCACATGCTTATACTGCACTTGCAGGAGGGCGGTCCGCTGATGATCGTTCCTTCGGCTCTTTGCAGGATATTTTGGAGGAGGACGCAGCGTACCGCTCGTCTGAAACATATGAAGAGGATCGGCAATTCTGGCTGAATCGTTTTGCGGACAGGCCTGAAGTTGTCAGTTTAGCAGAACGTGCGCCGAGAACCTCAAAAAGCTTTCTGCGCCAGATTGCTTATTTGCCGCCATCAGATGTAAACGCGCTGAAAGAGGCGGCGCGCTATTACGCCGGAAGCTGGCATGAAGTCGTGATTGCGGCATCAGCTGCTTATGTGCACCGTATGACCGGCTCTGAGGATGTTGTGCTCGGACTGCCTATGATGGGACGGATGGGATCGGCATCCTTGAATGTTCCGGCTATGGTGATGAATCTTCTCCCGCTGAGGCTGTCTGTGAGTCCTTCGATGAGCTTTTCTGAGCTTGTGCTGCAAATTTCCCGGGAAATCCGCAGTATCCGGCAGCATCATAAATACCGCCATGAGGAACTGCGGCGGGACCTGAAACTAATAGGAGAAAATCATAGATTATTTGGCCCGCAAATTAATCTTATGCCTTTTGATTACGGTCTCGACTTTGCCGGAGCCCGGGGGACGACGCACAATCTGTCAGCCGGTCCTGTTGATGATTTGTCGATAAATGTCTATGACAGAACAGACGGAAGCGGGCTGCGAATTGATGTGGACGCCAATCCTGAAGTATACAGTGAGTCAGAAATAAAGGTCCATCAGCAGCGGATCTTACAGCTTTTACAAACGGCGTCAGCCGGTGAGGACATGCTGATTGGGCAAATGGAATTTCTTTTGCCTGCAGAAAAAGCACGGGTCATAAGCGAATGGAATGAGACAGCAAAATCCGAGCGGCTGTTCAGCCTTCCGGATATGTTTCAGGAACAGGCTGACCGTTCCCCTGAACGTATCGCCCTGATTTGCGATCACAGTCAATTAAGCTATCAAGAGCTGAATGAACAAGCAAACCGCCTCGCGCATCTTTTGATAGAAAAAGGGCTTGGCCCGGAGCAGTTTGTCGCCTTGGCCCTGCCGCGGTCTTCCGAAATGATAGTTGCAATGCTCGCCGTACTAAAGACTGGTGCTGCTTATCTTCCGCTTGATCCGGAGTTTCCTGCCGACAGAGTTTCATACATGCTGAAGGATGCAAAGCCATCATGCATTATAACGACTGAGGAAATTGCAGACACTCTGCCTGACGATCTAAGGGCACCGCAGCTTGTGCTGGATCTGCCTGTGACAAAAGAGATTGTGAAGCGTTATTCTGCCGACAATCCAAATGTACATGTATCTCTTGCTCATCCGGCGTATATTATTTATACATCAGGATCAACAGGGAGGCCAAAGGGTGTTGTTGTCACGCTGAAAAGTTTAAGTAATTTTCTGCTGTCTATGCAGGAGACATTTTCTCTCAATGAACAAGACAGGCTGCTGGCTGTGACGACTGTCGCTTTTGATATTTCTGCTTTAGAATTATTCCTCCCGCTTATCAGCGGAGCGAGTATTGTTGTTGCTCAAAAAGAAACAACTCGTGAGCCGCAGGCATTAGCTAAAATGATTGAATATTTTGATATAACGATTATGCAGGCAACGCCGACCCTGTGGCATGCGTTGGTCACAAACGAGCCTGAGAAACTTCGGGAGCTCAGGGTGCTTGTCGGGGGAGAGGCGCTTCCGAGCGGGCTTTTGGAGGCCTTGCAGGCGCTTGATTGTCCAGTGACTAATTTATACGGTCCTACTGAAACAACCATTTGGTCTGCGGCAGCTTTTCTCGAAAAAGGAGTACAGGGTGTGCCTCCGATCGGAAAGCCGATTTGGAATACGCAGGTATATGTGCTCGATAATAGTTTGCAGCCCGTTCCGCCAGGCATTGTTGGAGAGCTCTATATTGCGGGAACCGGGTTGGCCCGCGGATATTTAGGGCGCCCTGATTTAACGGCGGAGCGCTTTGTTGCTGACCCGTACGGACCCCCGGGCACACGAATGTACCGAACCGGAGATCAGGCCCGCTGGCGTGCGGATGGGTCTCTGGATTACATCGGGCGGGCCGATCATCAAATCAAGATTCGCGGTTTCCGCATTGAGCTTGGAGAAATTGATGCCGTGCTTGCTAAACATCCGCAAACGAAACAGGCTGCGGTTGTCGTTCGAGAGGACCAGCCGGGAGATAAACGATTGGTGGCGTATCTGGTCGTTTCTTCAGCTCTAGATATTGCTGAGCTTCGCCGTTATGTCGGTGCCAGTCTGCCTGATTATATGGTGCCAGCGGCATTTGTGGAGATCGATGAACTGCCATTAACACCTAACGGCAAGCTTGACCGGAAAGCATTGCCGGCACCTGATTTTGGGGCGTCTGTCACTGATCGGGGACCGCGAACGCCTCAAGAAGAGATACTGTGTGATCTGTTTGCGGAGGTTCTAGGTCTTGCACGTATAGGCATCGATGACAGTTTCTTCGAGCTGGGCGGCCATTCTCTCCTTGCTGCCCGTTTGATGAGCCGGATTCGTGAGACGATGGGAGCCGAGCTGGGCATCGCCAAGCTCTTTGACGAACCGACAGTTGCCGGACTTGCTGCACATCTTGATCAGGCGCAGAGTGTCCGTCCCGCTTTGCAAAAAGCTGAACGTCCCGAGAACATTCCGCTTTCTTTTGCACAGCGCCGGCTATGGTTCCTCCATTGTCTGGAAGGGCCAAGTCCTACATATAATATCCCGGTTGCCGTCCGTCTTTCAGGTGAACTGAACCAAGAAGCGCTGCAAGCGGCCCTATATGATCTCATCAGCCGCCATGAAAGCCTTCGGACCACTTTCCCTGAATCACAGGGGACATCTTATCAGCGCATTTTGGACGCCGATCAAGCCCGTCCTGATTTATATGTTACAGAAATGAAGAAAGAGGAGCTTTCTGAGAGGCTTGCCGATGCTGCTCGCTACAGCTTTGACCTTGCAGCTGAGCCTGCTTTCCGGGCCGAGCTTTTTGTTATCGGTCCCGACGAGTACGTGCTGCTGCTGCTCGTGCACCATATTGTCGGAGACGGATGGTCATTGACTCCTCTGACTCGTGATCTGGCTGCTGCTTATACCGCGCGCTGTCACGGGAGAGCTCCCGAATGGACACCGCTTGCTGTGCAGTATGCGGATTATGCGCTCTGGCAGCAAAGTCTGCTAGGAAGCGAGCATGATCCAGACAGTTTGATTGCCGGTCAGCTTGCTTTCTGGAAAGATAGACTGAAAGATCTGCCCGATCAGCTCGAGCTGCCAGCCGATTATTCACGACCTGCTGAGCCGAGTCATCAAGGGGATACAATCCATTTCCATATAGGCTCAGAGCTTCACAGCCGATTGCTGGAGCTGGCCCGTGCCAATAGAGTAAGTCTGTTTATGGTGCTTCAATCAGGACTTGCCGCCTTGCTGACAAGGCTCGGAGCTGGAACTGATATTCCAATTGGAAGCCCGATTGCGGGGCGGAATGACGATGCGCTTAGTGATCTTGTGGGACTGTTTATCAATACATTGGTGCTCAGAACAGACACCTCTGGTGATCCGAGTTTCCGTGAGCTTCTTGACAGAGTGCGGGAAGTGAATCTGGCAGCCTATGAAAATCAGGATCTGCCGTTTGAAAGACTTGTAGAGGTGCTCAATCCTGCTCGCTCCCGGGCCACGCATCCATTATTCCAAGTCATGCTCGCGTTCCAGAACACACCTGACGCAGAGCTGAGCCTGCCTGGTACAGAAAGCAGCCTGCACATTCACAGCGTAGGATCTGCCAAATTTGATTTAACATTAGAAATCAGTGAAAGCCGTCTTGATGACGGGACACCAAATGGACTGGAAGGGCTGCTTGAGTACAGCACCGATCTATTTAAACGGGAAACTGTTCAAGCTCTTGCTGAGCGCCTTCTGCGGCTGCTTGAGGCTGCCGAGGCTGATCCTGATCAGAAAATCGGAAGACTGGATATTCTGGCACCAGAGGAACGCAGCATCACGGTAACGGATTGGCAAAGTGTATCTGAAAAGATTCCGCAAGCGTGTCTTCCGGAGCTGTTTGAGAAGCAAGCTGCGCTGAGCCCTGATTCCATTGCTGTCGTTTATGAAGATAAAGCGATGAGCTATATGGAGCTGAATGAAAGGGCGAACCGGCTTGCCAGGCTGCTGATCAGCAAAGGCGTCGGACCGGAGCAATTTGTGGCATTAGCTTTGCCTCGCTCATTGGATATGACTGTTAGCCTGTTAGCGGTACTAAAAGCGGGAGCTGCATACTTGCCGCTTGATCCGGACTATCCGGCTGACCGAATCGCTTTTATGCTGAGCGATGCGCGGCCTGCGTTTATCATCACGAGCTCACAGGCGGAAAATCAAATCCCGCCTGCAGAAAATGTGCAGAACATTGTGCTGGATAATCCGGAATTACGCGAAAAACTAAAAACATACAGTCCTTTGAATCCGGATAATACGGACAGGATTCGCCCGCTGTCACCTTTCAGCACGGCTTATGTTATTTATACATCCGGTTCAACAGGCGTTCCAAAAGGCGTCATGATTCCTCACCAAAATGTGACGAGGTTATTTGGAGCGACCGATCACTGGTTCCATTTCGGTTCAGACGATGTGTGGACAATGTTCCATTCCTACGCGTTTGACTTTTCTGTTTGGGAGATTTGGGGACCTTTGCTGCACGGCGGCCGCCTTGTTATCGTGCCTCATGACATCAGCAGATCTCCGGAAGCGTTTCTGCGTCTGCTGGTAAAAGAGGGTGTGACCGTTTTGAACCAGACACCATCAGCGTTCTATCAGTTTATGCAGGCGGAAAGGGAGCAGCCTGATCTCGGACAGGCGCTCAGCCTTCGATATGTTGTTTTTGGCGGAGAAGCGCTTGAACTCAGCCGTTTAGAGGATTGGTATCATCGCCACCCTGAACAGGCGCCGAAACTGATCAATATGTATGGTATTACTGAAACAACCGTGCACGTCAGCTATATCGAATTGGACCGGAATATTGCAGCTTTACGAGCAAACAGCCTGATCGGCTGCGGAATTCCCGATCTTGGGGTGTATGTGCTTGATGAGCGTTTACAGCCGGTTCCGCCGGGTGTGGCTGGAGAACTGTATGTGTCAGGAGCCGGATTGGCCCGAGGCTATTTAGGACGGCCCGGTTTAACGGCGGAACGCTTCATCGCTGACCCGTTCGGGCCTCCGGGCACACGGATGTACCGCACGGGAGATGTAGCCCGCAGGCGTGCTGACGGTTCTCTCGATTATGTCGGCCGTGCCGATCATCAAGTGAAAATTCGGGGCTTCCGGATTGAACTGGGAGAAATTGAAGCTGCGCTTGTTCAGCATTCACAGCTGGAAGATGCGGCAGTGATCGTTCGTGAGGACCAGCCGGGAGATAAACGTTTGGCAGCTTATGTCATACCTTCCTCGGAAGAAACGTTTGATACGGCGGAACTGCGCAGGTATGCTGCTGAGAGACTGCCAGATTACATGGTGCCTTCAGCCTTTGTGACGATGAAAGAATTGCCGCTGACGCCGAATGGAAAGCTTGACCGTAAAGCGCTGCCTGCTCCAGATTTTGCTGCTGCGGTGACAGGTCGCGGGCCGAGAACCCCGCAAGAAGAAATCCTTTGTGACTTGTTTATGGAAGTGCTTCATTTGCCGCGTGTCGGTATTGATGACCGTTTCTTCGATTTGGGCGGACATTCCCTGCTCGCAGTTCAGCTGATGAGCCGCATACGTGAAGCGCTCGGGGTTGAACTCAGCATCGGCAATCTATTTGAAGCGCCGACTGTGGCAGGGCTTGCCGAAAGACTGGAGATGGGATCAAGCCAAAGCGCACTTGATGTTTTGCTGCCGCTCCGAACAAGCGGGGACCGACTTCCGTTGTTTTGCGTACATCCGGCGGGCGGACTTAGCTGGTGTTATGCAGGGCTGATGACATCTTTAGGAACGGACTATCCCATCTATGGACTGCAAGCACGGGGAATTGGACAGCAGGAGGCGCTTCCGAAAACACTCGATGACATGGCTGCCGACTATATAGAACAGATTCGGACGATCCAGCCGAAAGGGCCGTACCATTTGCTTGGCTGGTCCTTAGGCGGAAATGTCGTTCAAGCAATGGCAACACAGCTGCAAAAGCAAGGGGAAGACGTTTCTCTATTGGTGATGCTGGACGCCTACCCAAACCACTTCCTTCCTATAAAAGAGGCACCGGATGATGAGGAAGCGCTTATTGCCCTTCTCGCGTTAGGCGGGTACGACCCAGACAGCTTAGGAGACAAACCGCTTGATTTTGAAACAGCCATTGAGATTCTGCGGCGAGATGGAAGCGCACTTGCCAGTCTGGACGAATCGGTCATTTTGAATCTAAAGAATACGTACGTCAATTCTGTCGGCATTTTAGGCTCATATGCACCGAAAACCTTCCGTGGAAATGTTCTGTTTTTCAGATCAACCATCATTCCTGAATGGTTTGACCCAATTGAACCTGATTCGTGGAAGCCTTATATTGACGGACAAATTGAACAAATCGACATTGACTGCCGCCATAAAGATCTCTGTCAGCCGGAACCGCTCGCAGTTATCGGCCGGGTTCTGTCGGCTAAATTGGAAGAAATGAATCAATAAAGGAGGAAAAGCAATGGCAAATCCTTTTGAAAATGCGGATGGCATATACCTTGTTCTCATCAATGAAGAGGGCCAATATTCCTTATGGCCCGGCTTTATCGATGTGCCGAGCGGCTGGACAGTCGTTCATGAACAAAAAGGGCGTGAGGCTTGTCTGGACTACATCCAATCGCATTGGAGCGATATGAGGCCGAACAGCCTAAAGCCTGTCGAAAATGTCTAAATGCATTGACGGTAAAAAAAAGAGACTGCGGCAGGCAGTCTCTTTTTCTATCTTACGCAGACGTTTGGGTATGATCGCAATCTCTGACAGGGTTCCCGTTTTCATCCGTACACCATGACTGGGATAAGAACGCCAAAAACACAGCCGCCCACTGATCGGCAAATTGAATCAGAATACCTCCGTCGTGCCAAGAGCCGTTGTCTTTTTTCCAGCGGGTATCCAGCGCATTGCCTTGATTCATGTGGATATTGTGCATACCGTTTGTCGGGGTAAAGCCGAATATTTTATCTGCCGCCTGTTCAGGTCCAAATTTTGATCCAAATATATAAACCGGCGCTTTCTCTTCTTTCGCTTTCTTCATATACGTTTCAATAAAGTCATTTAAATCATTATCAGGCCCCGTGATTTCATGAGGCAAAGGCTTCATTTCCCGTGAATCAAAAAGATTGCCCCGCACATAATCCAGGGCTATTTCACGGTTTTCGTCATTGATCTTCGTATATCCATACGGCATGTTCGGAAGAATGGTAATTGAGCTCGAATCAAACTGATCATCAGCTAAATACAATACTTCTGATTCCTCGGAACTGGACATGACATTGATGGCGCACCTGTAATACGTATTCTCTTCACCGAGCATCTTCACTTGGAAATGAGGACTGTCATCATCTGTTTCCCGCTTCATATCTAAGACAACGCCTTTTAACACGCCATATTGCTGAACAGCCATATGAATCCTCCTTTATGATCAAGTTCTTCGTTTTAATTCGAGACATCATTTCCATTTTCCTTTTTCAAAGATAAAAAAAGCCTGCAGAAATTTTTCTGCAAGCTCAATATGAATTAAGCGCCCGCCACAGATGATTCATCCTGTAAGGCTTTTTCGGCAGGGACGTATTCGTATCCTAAATCTTTGGCAACCGCCTCATAGGTCACGTGGCCGTTTGCTGTGTTTAATCCCGCTCTTAGTGCCGCATTGTCTGCGAGTGCTTTTGCTACCCCTTTGTTTGCGATTTGCAGCGCGTATGGAACCGTGACGTTCGTTAACGCAATTGTTGATGTGCGAGGCACAGCGCCCGGCATGTTCGCAACTGCATAGTGAACGACGCCGTGTTTTTCATATGTCGGCTGATCGTGTGTCGTAATGTGATCGACAGTTTCGACGATGCCGCCTTGGTCAATTGCAACGTCCACAATCACTGAACCAGGCTTCATTTGTTTCACCATTTCCTCTGTGACAAGCGTTGGAGCTTTAGCACCAGGGATTAACACGGCGCAAATGAGAAGGTCCGCTTCGGCTACCGAGTCGGCGATATTGACCGGGTTAGAAATTAACGTTTTAATTTGATGGCCGAATATATCATCAAGCTGACGCAGGCGATCCGCGTTTAAGTCGATGATTGTCACATCCGCACCCAGGCCGACAGCCATTTTCGCCGCGTTGGTTCCGACCGCGCCTCCTCCGATAATGGTTACCTTTCCGCGGGCAACGCCAGGCACTCCGGCAAGGAGGATTCCTTTTCCGCCTTTCGGTTTCTCTAGGAACTGCGCTCCGATTTGCGCTGCCATTCTGCCTGCCACCTCGGACATCGGTGTAAGCAGAGGCAATGTCCGTCCCTCACTTACCGTTTCATACGCGATCGCTGTGACGCCTTTATCCTTCAGTGCCTGTGCAAGCTCCGGTTCAGCCGCTAAGTGGAGGTAAGTAAACAGCACAAGCCCTTTCCGGAAGTATGCATATTCTTCCGGAAGCGGTTCTTTGACCTTCATGACCATTTCAGCGTCCCAGACCTGTTTCGGATCAGCAATGATTTCCGCTCCTGCTGACTCATAAGCTTCATTTTCAAAGCCGCTTCCAAGGCCTGCGCCTGATTCAACCAGCACGCGGTGACCGTTTGAAACGAGCTGTGAAACGCCCCCAGGCGTCAATGCGACACGGTTTTCATTGTTTTTTATCTCTTTAGGAACCCCTATGATCATATCTATTTCCCCCCGTATATGTGATATGTTTAGTGTAGCTTGATTTTTTGGAAAATTCTTTGTTTGAAAAAGAAAATAAAAAAACAAGGGTTTGTGAAATTTCACAAACCCTTGTTTCGAAGTTTGATATCCAAATATATAGTAAACTTTTGATTCACATTTTTTAAATCGATCTCAGCGATCTGGCTGATTCGCTTCAGCCGGTAATTCAATGTATTAACGTGAATATTCAAGACCTTAGAAGCGGTATTCACATTGCTGTCGGCTTCAATAAAACGTTCGAGCGTTTCGACCATATTGGACTGGTGATCCCGGTCGTACTGCTCGAGTTTTGAAAGGGAGTAGTTGAAATATCCCGTTTTCTTCCGTTTCTCATCTAACACGTCCAAGTATTGATAAATGCCTAATTCTGAAAAACTGAAAAGATGCTTGGTTTCTTCAGCAAATCGTTCTTTTGCTTTTAATACGGACAATGCTTCCTGGTATGAACGGCAGACAAACGAAATGGAGTTGTATATTCCGCCAATTGCAATAGAAGCATCCTCTATTTTATAACGTTCCCTCAGCTGCCTTTGCGTGCTGAAAGCGAACTGTTTTAAATCTTGAAAAGGACGATCCGTTTTTGGCGCGGTTAAAATGATAAGTTCATTGGAATCAACGGTTGTCAGCAGAGCATGAACTTGCTGGGTCGTTTCCTGCAGATAATGAAGCTGCTGTTCTGTTTTTTCGGTCAGCTCGCCGTTTACCCGGATGATCATCACGGAAAATTCAGAGGGAACGACCATTCCAAGCTTGTTAAACCCATCCGTCATGTCCTGTTCTTGATAGATGTGTCCGGTCAGCATTTTCCAGAAAAATTCTTGGCTGCGCTCCTCATTTTTCGTTTTTCGGATTTGGAGCTTAAGCAGCTTGTTTCTGACTGCATTAGCCGCCATTTTTAATGTCAGCAGATCATCATCCGACAGTGTTTTTTGAATTTCAAGCGCCCAAATAAAACCCAGCACCTGGTTGTTCTTCCAAATCGAAATCGCGACGCGGTTGCTTAGTCCGACTTCGTCAATTTCCTTCACTCTGATCGGCTGGTCCGTTTTTAGCAGTGCGGGAATCGTCCCGTCTTTCCACAATTTATTAATAACCTTCTCCGGCACTCTTCTGCCAATGATCGTAGACGTCCGTGCAGGATCAGTACAATCGCTGTGGGTGCTGTAGGCTAGCAGTTTGTGGTTCACATCTTCAATGGTGATCGGACATTGCAGCACTTCACTGATATGATCAGCCACATCTTCCAGTCTGTCAAAACTGTATTTAAACGGATCCTTTGGCATGGTCATCATTATCCCTACTTTTCCATCCTTTTATTCTTTGCTCTCTTTGACATCAAATCGTCTTGCTTTTATTATGATTGTTCTTGTTTGTGAAAATCAACAACAAAGAATGACAGTATAATAGAAGTGAACAAAGTCAAAAAACACTTTTTAAATATAATGAGATACATGTTCTGTCTTGGCGGGGAACAGGCTGATGAATATTTCTGAAAAACTGAACCTTTCAGAGATGGTGCTGTAGCATCAAATTTTCTGAAAGGTTTTTTTTGGGAGTTAGAGAATCGTTTGGGCCTTTTGGATTATTTGAAGAAGGCGGAGTGGATTGAGAAAATAAACCTATTTGTTTAACAAAATATGTAATTTTTAAGAGGTGAGAGGTAAACCATTGGACTCATTTTGTAAAATTAAAACATATTTGTTTGACTGTACCGAAAAACTGTTTTTATAATAATTACGTTCTAAAAATAAGTGAATTAGCCCATATTTAGGCTGATGGCACAGGAGGTAATGAGGAATATGGCAGGATTAATTCGTGTCACACCCGAAGAGCTAAGAGCGATGGCGAAGCAATATGGCGTTGAAAGCCAAGAAGTATTAAATCAGGTTGATCGTTTAAACCGAATGATCTCTGATTTAAAAAGCATGTGGGAAGGTGCTTCTAGCGAAGCGTTCGCAGATCAATACGAGCAGCTCAAACCTTCATTTATCAAAATGTCAGATTTGCTTCAAGATGTAAACCAGCAGCTTGATCAAACAGCAAATACTCTTGAGTCTACTGACCAAGACATCGCAAATCAAATCCGCGGATAACAGTATGAAAGGGAAGGAGCGCCTGATTCACCAGAAGACGGCGCTCTTTCTATGTAAGGGTGAATGAACATGTATATTGATATTACGATAGATTTGAAACATTATAACGGAAGTGTCTTTGATCTCAGATTGTCAGATTACCACCCGGTGAAAAAAGTCATTGACATCGCTTGGCAGGCCCAAAGCGTTTCCATACCTCCGCGCGAAGGGCACTGGATCAGAGTGGTCAATAAGGATACGGTGTTTTCCGGAGAATGCAAGCTATCTGATTGCGGCATTACAAGCGGAGACCGGCTTGAAATATTATGAAAGGATCTGGTTGAATGTCAGGTGAACAAACATCATATTTAGAAAACCAATTAGAAGCTGCTTCTCAGAAAACGGAAGACGGTTATACATTTACCTTTCAACGGGAAAAAATAAAGCTTCTGGACGGTCTCGAAGCGAACGTCATCAAGGATGTAAATCCATCTTTTCATAAAGAGATCGATGTGACGGAAGACGAAGTGATCATCACAATCCAACCTCCTCCCTCCTATAAAGAATTTCGCTTGATAAAAGCTAAAGATAAAAAAAGCAAATGGCAGTTTGTCTATCAGCTTGTTCAGGCTGTACAGCAGCACAAGTTATCAAGGCTGCATTTGATTGTGGCCCCGGAAAACATTGTATTCGATAAAGGACTGACCCCATATTTTCTTCATTACGGCGTAAAAGAAAGCATTCCGCCTTACGAGCATGATGAGGAAAGAGTCTGGCAGGAGCTGAAAGCCGCAGCGGCTTTGGCAGTCGACGGCGCTTTTGCATTTGAGGACTATTTGAAATTCAATGAGACGCTGACATTCTCTCCGGAGGCAAAAGCGATATTGGACGCGAAGTCCTATGATGAACTGCTCGAGCTGATTCAGACACATATCGATGAGCTCGAAGCCAAAGCAAAAACATACATACATATCCCGAAAAAGAAATGGAACATCCAAAGATATATCGGCCTGGGACTCATTGTGTTGCTTGTGCCGGCTCTGATTTATTCGATGTACGCTTTATTTTTCGCGCAGCCGAAGCATCAGGCGATTGTGGAAAGCAACCGCTCTTTCTTGAACAAGCAGTACAGCGGGGTCATCAACACGCTGGCTAAATATGATGCGGAAAGCCTGCCTGAATCAGTGCAGTATCAGCTTGCAATGTCTTATGTTGAGGTTGAAAAATTAGGCGACACTCAAAAGAAACAAATTGAAAATAATCTGGTCACGCTGCAATCAGATCCACAGCACTTTCTTTATTGGATAGACATAGGGAGAGGCGAGAATAAAGAAGCCGTTAGTATCGGAAGAAAGCTGGAGTATAACCCGTACATCGGGCTGGGGCTGATTCGATATAAGGCTGAGATATTAGCAGATGACAGTATGAAAGATGATGAAAAGCAAAAAGAATTGGATACGGTACAAAGCGAGATCGACCAAATTACCAAACAAATGAAAGAACAAAAAGAAGAAGCGATAACAGACTCGGCAGAAACTGATACAGCCAGCCAAGCCGCTGAAGAACAATCAGATAAAGAAAAGCAGCAAGCTGAAGAGAAAGCGGCAGAAGAAAAAGCCGCAGCCGAGGAAAAAGCGAAAAAAGAAGAACAAGAGAAAAAAGAGAAAGAAAAGAAAGATGAGAAAAAAGATGACAAATAAAGTGAAACATGAAGTTCAGGTCATCGCACGCCGTATTTCGGCCGTTAGGGGGTTCGCCATTTGAGTCTATTATGGGTTTTCTATCAGCAAAACGTCCAAAAACTAAAACTGTCTGATCTCCCGGCGTCCCAGCCGGTGACCATAGGGCCTGAGGTGAAGGATTCCATAACGATCGGCACCATTCCGTTTGAGAACGGAGTAATTTCTCTTCAAAGAAAGGAATCCGGCGGCCAGTACGATGTTTTCCTGGGAAATGATTGCCTGGGCAGTCTTGAAACTGATACATCATTTTCTCTTCAAACGGATCAGCAGGAGATACGTCTGTTTTTAATTGCCGGCAAGCCTGAAAAATCCGTTTATTTTACAGGAAACAGAGACGAAATGACATGTTCCTCAGAAAAGACAGATGCAGATATCTATCTGAACCCGAATGATTGTGCTTTTGCGGAGCAAAGCACATTTTCATTACTGCATATCGGCGAGAAATGGTCGATTCTCCCAAAAAGCGGGAATGTGTTCTTGAATGGAGAGAAGGTACTAGGTGCTGCACCGCTCAAGCCGGGGGATGAAATATTCTGGAACTTTACGCAAATGAGAGTAACTGAACAAGACCTCTTAGAAATTGTTCATTACACACCGCTTGAAACAGTGTTAACCAAAACGGTCAAACCAAGCACAGAAATGCAGAAGAAATATCCGCAGTACAGAAGAACGCCGCGAATGGTGTACGATTTGCCAGATGACCGTGTGTCCTTCAGTTTCCCCTCTCAGGAGAGCGATCAAACCAATAGAGGGCTATGGCTCGTCATCCTGCCTCCGCTTGTGATGCTGATCGTGATGGGGGTTGTCGCGATCATCCAGCCGCGAGGCATATTTATACTCGTATCACTGGCAATGTTTATGATGACCCTTATTACCTCGACCGTTCAATATTTCCGGGATAAAAACCAGCGGAAAAAACGCGAGGAAAAGCGGGAGCGCGTGTATAAGCTTTACTTAGATAATAAGAGAAAAGAGCTTCAGGCGCTTGCTGAAAAGCAAAAGCAGGTTCTTGACTTTCATTTTCCTTCCTTTGAACAAATGAAGTACTTAACAAGTGAAATCAGTGACCGAATTTGGGAAAAATCGCTCGAAAGCAAGGATTATCTTCAGGTTCGGCTCGGGACCGGAACAGTTCCTGCAAGCTATGAAATCAATATGAGCGGCGGAGACTTGGCGAACCGTGATATTGATGACCTTATGGAGAAATCGCAGCACATGCAGCGTGTCTATAAGGACATTCGCAATGCGCCGGTTACGGTCGATTTGGCGGAGGGGCCGATGGGCCTTGTCGGGAAATCGCAGATTGTTAAGAATGAGATTCACCAGCTGATCGGCCAGCTTTCGTTTTTCAACAGCTATCACGATTTGCGCTTCGTCTTTATTTTTCATGAAGAGGAGTATAAAGACTGGGAGTGGATGAAGTGGCTTCCGCAATTTCAAATGCCCCATATTTATGCGAAAGGCTTTATTTATAATGAACAAACGCGTGACCAGCTCCTGTCCTCACTTTATGAATTGATCAGAGAGCGCGATCTCGAAGAGGACAAAGAAAAACTGCAGTTTAAACCGCATTTTGTATTTGTCATAACGAATCAGCAGCTGATTTCAGAGCACGTCATTCTTGAATATTTAGAAGGGCAGCATGAGCAGCTGGGCATCTCTACAATTGTCGCCGCGGAAACAAAGGAAAGTTTATCAGAAAACATTACGACCCTTGTCCGCTATATCAACGAAAATGAAGGCGACATTTTAATACAAAAGAAAAAAGCAGTAAGAATTCCGTTCCGGCTCGATCATCATCAGCGCGAGGACAACGAACGGTTTTCACGCACGCTTCGCACGCTGAATCACCAGGTGGGCATTACGAACTCCATTCCGGAAATGGTCTCGTTCCTGGAGCTTTTCCATGCGAAGGAAGTAAAAGAAATCGGAATCCAGCAAAGGTGGCTGACGAGTGAATCGTCAAAGTCGCTGTCGGTGCCGATCGGCTATAAAGGGAAGGATGACATTGTGCATCTGAACCTTCACGAAAAAGCCCACGGTCCGCACGGTTTGCTTGCGGGGACGACAGGTTCGGGGAAAAGTGAATTTCTCCAGACCTACATCTTGTCACTTGCGGTGCATTTTCACCCGCATGAAGCGGCTTTCTTATTAATTGACTATAAAGGCGGAGGAATGGCGCAGCCGTTCCGCAATATTCCCCACCTGCTTGGCACGATCACCAATATTGAAGGCAGCCAAAACTTCAGTATGCGCGCGCTCGCTTCGATTAAAAGCGAGCTGAAAAAAAGGCAGCGTCTGTTTGATCAATATCAAGTCAATCACATCAATGACTATACAAAGCTGTACAAGCAGGGGAAAGCAGAAGTAGCAATGCCGCACTTATTCTTAATTTCAGATGAATTTGCAGAGCTGAAAAGCGAAGAGCCTGATTTTATCAGAGAGCTTGTCAGTGCCGCACGTATCGGCCGAAGCCTTGGCGTACATTTGATTTTGGCGACACAGAAGCCGGGCGGTATCATCGACGACCAAATCTGGAGTAACTCGCGCTTTAAAGTAGCGCTTAAAGTTCAGGATGCCACCGATAGTAAAGAGATTTTGAAAAACAGCGATGCCGCGAACATCACGGTTACCGGACGCGGTTATTTGCAGGTCGGAAACAATGAAGTGTACGAGCTGTTCCAATCCGCCTGGAGCGGGGCCCCTTACTTAGAGGAAGTTTACGGAACAGAGGATGAAATCGCGATTGTCACGGATACCGGCCTGATCCCGCTTTCTGAGGTCGACACGGAAGAAATGGCGAAAAAAGAGGTTCAGTCAGAAATCGAAGCAGTGGTTGACGAAATCGAACGCATTCAAGAGGAAATGGGAATCGAGAAGCTGCCGAGCCCTTGGCTGCCGCCGCTTGCGGAACGTATCCCGCGCACTCTTTTCCCATCAGAAGAAAAGGACCATTTCCACTTTGCTTATGTTGATGAACCTGATCTGCAAAGACAGGCGCCGATTGCTTATAAAATGATGGAAGACGGAAATATCGGCATTTTCGGCTCCTCAGGCTATGGAAAATCGATTGCAGCGGCAACATTCCTGATGAGTTTTGCAGACGTCTACACGCCTGAAGAGCTTCATGTCTATATCTTTGATTTCGGGAACGGAACGCTCCTGCCATTAGCGAAGCTGCCGCACACGGCGGATTACTTCCTGATGGATCAGTCGAGAAAAATTGAAAAGTTCATGATCCGGATCAAAGAGGAAATCGACCGCCGAAAACGTCTGTTCCGTGAAAAAGAAATCAGCCATATCAAAATGTACAATGCGCTGAGCGAAGAAGAGCTTCCATTCATTTTCATCACAATCGACAACTTTGATATCGTCAAGGATGAGATGCATGAGCTTGAATCGGAATTTGTCCAGCTTTCCAGAGACGGACAAAGCTTGGGGATTTACTTTATGCTGACGGCAACGCGCGTAAATGCTGTCCGCCAGTCGCTCTTGAACAACCTGAAAACAAAGGTTGTCCATTATCTGATGGATCAATCTGAGGGATATTCCATTTACGGACGGCCGAAGTTCAGCCTTGAGCCGATCCCGGGGCGCGTGATCATTCAAAAAGAAGAGCTTTATTTCGCCCAAATGTTCCTGCCTGTTGAAGCAGAGGATGATATCGGCATGTTCAACGAGCTGAAAGCAGAAGTGCAGGTTCTTCAGGATCGCTATGCTTCACTTCAGCAGCCGGCTCCGATTCCGATGCTGCCGGAAAGCCTGTCGACGAGAGAGTTTTCTCTCCGCTTCAAGCTGGAACGCAAGCCTTTATCTGTCCCGATCGGGCTTCATGAAGAAACCGTCAGCCCGGTGTACTTTGACTTGGCTAAGCACAAGCATTGTCTGATATTAGGGCAGACACAGCGAGGAAAAACAAACGTCTTAAAAGTGATGCTTGAGCATCTGCTTGATGATGAAACGGAAATGATCGGTTTGTTTGACTCGATCGACCGCGGTTTATCCAAATATGCAAAAGAAACAGATGTCGCATACATGGAAACAAAAGATGATATTGAGCAGTGGATTGAAACAGCAGAAGACATTTTTAAAACAAGAGAAGCAATGTATGTAGAAGCCGTTCGCCAGGGAGACGCACAAAGCCTGCGATTCTCTCAAGTGGTTCTGATGATTGACGGAATTACGAGATTCCAGCAGACGATCGATACGAGAATTCAAGACCGCTTGGCGAACTTTATGAAATCTTACGCGCATCTTGGCTTCAGCTTTATTCCGGCAGGCAATCACAGTGAGTTCTCCAAAGGCTATGATTCCCTGACGACTGAGATGAAGCAAATCAGACACGCTATCCTGCTGATGAAAAAATCTGAACAAAATGTCATTCCTCTTCCGTACCAAAGACAGGAGCCGGAGATTCAGCCGGGCTTCGGATATGTTGTGGAAAACGGGAAGGAGCAAAAAGTTCAAATTCCTTTATGTTCTGCTGAAAGGGAGAGTGCTAGATGACAGAACAACGAAAAAACTTGATCAAGTTAATATCAGCCGTCATCATTATTTTGCTGCTGCCGGTTTTGTTTTTCCGGTTCATCGGGGAAGATCCGGCGAAAAAAGCAGCCAATTCCACGCGGCAAATCGCAGTGGTGAATGAAGACACAGGCGTATTGAGTGATGAGGTGAAAGCGGGCGATGAAGATGATCAATCCGCCCAGTTCGGTAAGGAAGTAGCTGCCGTTCTGGGGGAACGTCCTGATTATTCTTGGACGGTCGTGAACCGAAGTGCAGCCGAAACAGGCCTGAAATCGAAAAAATACGATGCGATCGTCTACATTCCCTCAGATTTCTCAAAAAACATTTTGAGCTATGACAAAGAGCGTCCTCAAAAAGCCACGCTTGAGTTCAGCATTCAAGATAACCTGAATGCGGTCAACAAAGAAAAAGTGCAGCGTGAGCTTGAAGATGCCCAGAAAACAATGAACAAAAAAATGTCGGCCTTATATTGGAACTTTGTCTCACAAAAAGTGGACAATATCAGAGGAGAGTTTGACAAGATCGTCAATAAAGAATCTGAATTCCAAAATGTCATGTACAATTTCTACAAACCAAGCTCTAACGATTTGGCAGGTGAGATCAAACGCCAGAAAGACCTAATCGATGAGCTGAAGAAATCAATGAATGAAGCCCAAGGCACGACAAAAGAAAAAGCTTCGACAGCGGAGGAAGCAAAAAACACGCTGAAGGACTTCGTTGATACAGTGGAACGATACAAAGAATATCAAGAAAATCAAAAAAAGCTGCTATTGGCAGCTCAGGATTCAACTCAGCAGCAAATCCAGACAGGATTGGATGCCATTTCAGCACAGCAAAAGGCCAATCAGTTCAGCGAGCAGATGAGCGGCCTGTCAACAGGAATCAGCCAAGTGAAAACACAGCTTGGACAAACCAGCACAGTTCTGGCAGGCGCCCAGCAAATCAGGGAAGGCCAAGTGCCCCAGCAGGAACTTGGCATGGCAAATATACAAAGCAATTTAATCGATCAGTATCAGGCCGCATCAAGACAGGCTGCATTAAACCAAGTATACGGACTGCTTGTTGAAGCGCGCGAGGCGCTCACTGTTGCGAAAGGTGACCCGCAGCCTGATGGAGATGATGGTTCAGATGATGAAGATAAAGACCCGAACGAAGAAAACCCTGAAGAACTGAAAATCGATCTTGAAAAACAGCGTGAAGAATTGAAAAGCATTGCCGCTGACATTCAGGACATTTCAGACAATTTGAAGGAGCCTGAAAAAGAGGAGCCGGCGCCAGAGAACCCGTCCCCTGAAAACCCGGATCATCCTGATGATGGAAGCAGCCCAAATCCTGATGATACACAGGGAGACACCGGAAACAATGATAACAGCAGTGATACCGGGAAAGACGGACAAACGGACGGCAATAATCAGAATCAAGACCAGCAGCAGGGAACAGACGGTCAGGAGCAGAACGGAGATGCCTCCCATGGTGAGTCGGACAGCGGACAAACCGAAACGGGCACATCTGCCGAACAGACTGCTTCATCTGACTCTGCCCTTCAATTTATCCAGCTGGCAAATGAAGACGGAACCGGAAGCGACGGAGACACAACAGAGCCCGGAAATGAAGATCAACCAGGAAATGACGACATTTCTGATATCGCAAAAGCGAAAGAACAGCTCAGCAAGGCGTCTGAGCGAATCAAGCAAATTGAAGAAGAGCTCAAAGAAAAAGAAACTGCCCATAATGAAGAACTGAAAAAGAAGTTAGAGGAACTAAAAGAGCAAATGGATGGTCTGAATGATGAAATTGATGACCTGAAAGACAAAGTGAAAAAGCTCGAAGGTAAACTTGAAAATCTCGAAGCGAAACGGAAGCGGGAGTTTGAAGGGATTTACAGTGCGATTCGCGAGCTTGAAAATAAAGATCAGCTTCAATTTCCAGGAGAAATCAATACAGAAAGCATCTCCGCTTTAATGAGATACTATAAATATTTATCTGTGTATGACTCTGTATTATCCGGAACGGTTGACAGCACTGCAAAAACCAATGCCATTGACGGCCAGCAGGGCAACGTCAAATCAGTCCTAGCCATCAAACCGGAAGAATCAGCAAGCTGGGAAGATCTCAAAAACAACACGATGCAAACCGATGAAGACATCGACAATTTCATCAACGGCATGACCGAGTTTGCAGACAACTACGGCAGCTATATCCGTGATTCTCAAGCCGGTGTTCTCGACGAACTGACGAAAATCTCTGAGAGTGCGTCAAAAGCTTCAGAACAGCTTGTAACCGGCGCGGCGCAGGAATCTGCAACGTTCAATAATGATGGCCTGTCAGGCACAATGGCACTGAGCGTGCAAGATACGGTCGGCCAGGAAGTGCTGCAAATGTCAGACGTGATGGGTTCATTATCTGAACGCCAGTCAGGCATTATTGATTACACAACCAACATGCAGCAAAGCGTAAATGATGTGCAGACGAAAGCTGACACATTAAACAACAACTGGGGTAAAAATGTTGCTTCCACGAAGCTTGTACGCAGTGACGTATACGGCATTCTGGGCAATACATTAGTAGATGGCCAAAACAACGGCTATGTATATGATTACTTGGCAAATCCGCTCAAAATCAGCGGTCAGGTTCCGGAAGAAAAAATTCAGACGGTGCCGCCGGTTGTCATCCTGGTTATTATTTTGATCAGCAGTCTGTTAATCGGATATTTCAGCTCGTATTATCAGAATGCGCCGCTGCTCGTCAAAGGAGCGCTTTTCGGAATTCTGAATATCCTTGTCGGCTTGATGATCAGCTTGTTCGGTTTGAATATTTATTCACTGCCGGACGATCAGACGATTAAGTGGTCTGTATTTACGATTTTATTGCTGGTCGCAAGCTCTGCCTTTATCCGGGCGGCATTCCGATTCGGATCAATTCCTGGATGGGTTGCTTCAGCGGCAATGATTTTATTCTATGTTGCGCCGCTTATTGATTTAATTATGCCGAACTTCACATTTGAAGATCCGGTGTCTAAGGTATACATCGACATCCAGTACGGAACAGGGCATTTGTTTACAATGGGAATATCGGTTCTGCTGATCATTACGTTGATTGCAGCGGCTCTGCCGCTTGTCATTCGCTTGATAGCAGAAAAAACAGCGGAAAGCGATGAAACGTATGAAGCGTAATCGCAGCTTGGAAAAGGGGATCATGATATGTATGCTCTCCTTTTCCCTTTTCATACCCTCTGCCGCTGCTGCCGAAACCGAAGAAAATACGGATGTCGCGCCAAACCAATATGAAAAGAAAGACATTGAAATCGATACGAATTATTTGCATGAAGATTCTTCCTATGAGGAGAAAACAGAACTGCCTGAGGAGCAAAAGGATATTACCTTTGATAAGCCGAAGGATCGGGACGCCGAGCTGATAAAGGATTTGTTTACATCAACAGATGCCGAGGGCTCCAACACCATCGCGGCTCAATCTAAACAGCTGGGGATTACATTTGCCGAGAAACCGATCACAAAAGCGTCATCAACGGAAATGAAAGAAAAAGGTTCATCTTCACTCCTGCTTCCGATCATCTATATCGTGCTGATTCTGCTCGGGATCGCAGGCATTGTTTTTCTCATACCAAAGGTTATCGTGCAGGAAAATAAAAAGGCATAAGCGCCCGCGCTTGTTTTGCATAAAAGCGGTCCGTACAATAAGAACGGAAGGAGGAGGTTTCCAATGGAACTTTATATCATCACCGGAGCGTCAAAAGGACTAGGGAAAGCCATTGCATTACAGGCTCTGGAAAAAGGCCATGAAGTACATGCCCTGTCCAGAACAACAACAGATGTTTCTCATGAGAAACTGACACAGCACCAGATCGACCTGATCAATCTCACAGAGGCTGAGCAGCAATTCAAAACAGTGCTTTCATCCATCAATCCGGCTGATTATTCAGCCATCACACTGATCAATAATGCTGGAATGGTAACGCCGATCAAACGCGCTGGAGAAGCGTCTCTTGAAGAGCTGCAGCGCCATTATCAGCTTAATCTGACAGCGCCCGTGCTCTTGAGCCAGCTGTTTACCAAACAGTTTGCCGCTTTCAGCGGAAGAAAAACAATCGTCAATATTACCTCTGGCGCGGCCAAAAACCCATACAAGGGGTGGAGCGCGTATTGCAGCTCAAAAGCCGGGCTTGATATGTTTACGAGAACGTTCGGATTTGAACAGGAAGACGAAGAACGGCCGGTGAACATGATTTCTTTCTCACCGGGTGTCATGGACACTGACATGCAGGCCGTCATCCGTTCATCATCGAAAAAGGATTTCCACGATATCGAGCGGTTCCGGAAATTGAATGAAACAGGAAGCCTTCGCAGTCCGGCCTTTATTGCCGGCACGCTGCTTTCTTTATTAGAGAAAGGCGCGGAAAACGGGCGCATATATGATATTAAAGAGTTTTTGTAGAGCAGAGTGAATCTGCTCTTTTTTTATATAAAAAGGCGATAGCTTAAGCATTCCGGAGTTCGGCTGCATATACTGACTGAAACTCTGCTTTTAGGGTATAACAAACATGAAAAGTAAACAAAAATGATATGACATAAGAATTGAGTTTCTCTGCAAATTATGTTAGGATTCTAAAAATATCTAAAGGAGGGGTTTCCATGAGAAAGGTTACATTAATGGATGTCTTTACCCATCCAATTGCACAAAAATATTTACAGCGTTCCGGCGTGGCTCATGCGATTGCCTGCGCCTATCATGCATACAGGCTGTCTGTAAAGGCTGATATCAGCCCTGATTTAGCCGCAAAAGCGGCATTGCTGCATGACATCGGACATTATGAATGGTATACAGACGGAAAATGGGATTATGAGAAATACAGAAGAAATGACATCCATGCCATTAAAGGGGCGGAACGGGCGCATAAGCTCTTGATTCGTCTTGGTGAAGAACCGAAAGCGGCGAAGGAGATTGCCCTTGCCATTTTGCTTCATACCGATTCCTATCTGCCTGAAGGTGAACTCGATAAAAATACGCTGCAGCAGATTGTCAAAAAAGCGGACGAACTTGATGAAGAACCTGGCGGCCACCATCATTACCGACAAATTGACGAAGCAACCGCACTGAAAAAAATAGAAAAACTGGACCGATTAATCGACCAAGCCCAGTCTTCTATAAAAAAGCCTGTATAGGTCCCGCCTGTATTCGGAACAGCGTCCGCTTTCTTCGCTGTCTCCGTTTCATCACCATTTCCTTACACCCGCGTGAATCACACTCCCCAATCGTCTCCGCATCCCCTGGTGTTATCCGGTAAGCCTGTGTCATTATCCTTAACCGTGGCATAAGCTGAGATAAAACATATAAAGGGGATTGAAGTATGGCCAACAAAGGTAGTCCTCAACTGGTCTCATTAGTCGATCCTTATGTCTATCAGACCATCAAAAAGCTCATTGGCTCAAAATTCATTATCCAGACAGTACGAGACACGGTCAGAGGCAGACTGATTGATGTAAAACCGGACCACATCATCATTGAAGCAGCCCGAAATTCTGTTTTTTTAATCAGTATCCAGCACATGATTTCCGTCACGCCAGATTACAGTGAACGGGTGTAACAGTGCTTGCGCTTGAAAAATAGGCGTACACCGGGACGTCCTATTTTTCAGTTAAGCGCTGTAAAAACGCCCCGTCATAAGCGGTTATCTGAAATAAAGCGTAAACAACAACCGAAGTGATACCCGCCCGCAACCTTTACATATAAACGGGGCTTCCCGGCAAACGGAGCACAGCGCCGCTGCCTCTCGGTCATTCTATCGTTTTGATTCACATCAAGCAGGATAAATTCTAAACGTTAAGCTAGTCCACAAGTACATAAATCAGTGCGGCGTCCCTGCCGTATGTCACAGCCTGCATAATCAACAGTCCGTTCGCTGATTAAGAGTTCTGATATCAGTTCATTTTTGTTACAATGATGGGGTGCAAGTCTTTTATCTGATAGACAAAGAAAAACTAGGAGGAACAAGCTTGTTGAAATCAAAAGTCCATTTTTGGACATTGCAAATTTTATTTGTTTTGCTGATTATTTTCGTAGCAACAAAAGTTTCATTTGTGTTTCAGCCGTTTATCGTGTTTATCTCGACATTGTTTTTCCCGATGCTGATCGCCGGAATTCTGTATTTTATTTTTAATCCGGTCGTCCGACTGCTTGAGAAAAAAATGCCGCGGACATTATCGATTCTGCTCATCTATTTAGCATTTATCGGTTTGCTAGCCTTTGTTTCTGCGGCAGTCGGGCCTGTCATTACATCGCAGGTAACCGGGCTGTTTAACAATCTTCCTGAATATATAAAACAGATTCAGGCATTAACAAAAGATTTATCTCACTCTCAGTGGTTTACCTGGATGATGACACAGGATTATGTATCCATATCAAAAATTGAACAGTCTCTGACAAGCTTTCTCCAAAACCTGCCGCAAAATATTACATCCAGTTTATCGGCGGTGTTTGGTGTCGTGACAAATATCACACTTGTCATTATCACTGTTCCGTTTATCCTCTTTTATATGCTGAAGGATGGACACCGCTTTCCGCACCTGGCAGTCAAAATTCTTCCGGCTTCTTACCGGACAGAAGGTCTAAAGATCTTTAAAGATTTATCCGACACACTCGCTGCGTATTTTCAGGGACAGCTGTTAATCTGTCTTTTTGTAGGGACAGCGTGCTTTATCGGATACTTGATTACCGGGCTGCCATATGCGCTGATTCTTGGAATTGTCATGGCCATTACAAATATCATTCCTTATGTCGGGCCTTTTCTCGGCGCTGCGCCGGCTGTTATTATCGGCTTTATGGATTCACCGGCCAAAGCGCTTTTTGCGATCATTGTGGTTGTGATCGTTCAGCAGCTCGACGGAAATCTGCTTTCTCCGCTCGTTATCGGAAAACGTTTGAATACGCACCCGCTTACCATCATTTTGCTGTTGATTGGAGCAGGAAGCTTCGGCGGCATTCTCGGCATGATTTTAGCTGTGCCGGTGTATGCGGTAGTCAAAGCGTTTTTCCTGAATATCGTGCGGCTGATCAAGCTGCGCCAGCGGTCACGCCTTGAAGAAAACGAACGTCCCGCTGAATAGGCGGGCACCATTGGCTCCTTTCCGCATATGATGCTGTAAATCAGTGCGGAGGTGGGGAAATG
The DNA here is from genome assembly GCF_020861455.1 of Bacillus sp. AF23. NCBI lineage: Bacteria > Bacillati > Bacillota > Bacilli > Caryophanales > Bacillaceae > Bacillus > Bacillus sp. AF23. The sequence goes on along the minus strand of NZ_JAJHVY010000030.1, from coordinate 84,718 downwards.
CCTGCGATTGTAGGGCCGATATATATTATGTCTATATCAGGTGATGCTGCGGCCAGCTTTGGAGATGTGTTTGCGATTGCGCCGAAAAGCGTCGATCACACAGGTGCTGGGTCTGGCACATTTCAGCTGGGGGATTTTGTGAAGATCAATAACGAATATAGTAAAACAATTTTAAACGATGCCGATATCATTGATGATACCGTTTCGTTTAACTGGTAACAGCCTTTTCTAGAGAGGCTGTTGCTTTTTTATTGTATAATATGGATAGTCTTTTAGTTAGCGAGGTCATGTTATGAAAATCAGAAAAGCAAATATCAGCACACAAACAGGAATGATCACTGATGTATATCTGCATGAAAACAGAAAAGAGCTGCATACGCTAGTAGCCGTTCCGCAGCTGGAGTGGAGCACGATTATTTCATACGAGGAAGAAAAAACATCGCTGCCTGAACGGCTGGAGGCTTCTTTGCGCCGGCATACAGCGGACGAGCCTGCTGGTGAGCTGGCAAAAAAAATCATTCACTGGGTAACGGAAATGTAACAGCCCTTGAAAGTTTAGCCCCCGCAGGATCAGGCGATAATGAAGACAAACAAGACGGGAGGACGAGCTTTTGAGTGATGAAACGCTGGATCTCTATTTGCAGCAAGGAATGTACGGGCCGCTGGAAACAAAACCTGACGAGCGCCATTTGTTTTTAGGCTCATTGCGGGAAAGAGTGCTTTTGGCACTGACGAAAGGGCAGGTGCTCAGAAGCAAACCGTATGACGAAGCGGAGCAAGCGTTTAAACGCAATAAAAATATATCTCTTCTTATCAATGGAGAGCTTCAGTATCAGTCTTATTCACCTTATGTAAAAATGGCGAACCAAAACGGAGTGCCTTTTAAAGTCGTATCTGACCTTCAGTTTCATACGCCTTTAGGCCTTGTCATTGCAGCGGACAGTGCGGTAAATCATGAATCTATATATATTCAGGACGACATTTTTAACCGGTCGGTGCTGAAATCTTAGAGACAAACGGACCGTTTGTCTTTTTATTCATGGCAATTCCCTTACAACGGGAGATAAGATATAATGTTCTCATACTGATGGCGGGGAGGCCGGCTATGAAAAAAGCACTTATTTGTATTGATTATACGAATGATTTTGTGGCGAGTGATGGAAAATTGACCTGCGGGGAGCCCGGCAGAATGATTGAAGAGGCGATCGTCAATTTGACAGAACACTTTATCACAAACGGTGATTACGTCGTATTTGCAGTAGATTCTCACAATGAAGGGGATCAGTATCACCCTGAAACCCGTCTGTTCCCGCCGCATAATATTAAGGGTACGGAAGGAAAAGACCTGTACGGAAAGCTTTTGCCTCTATATCAGAAACATGCACATGATCATAATGTATATTACATGGAAAAAACGAGATATTCTGCTTTTGCGGGTACTGATTTAGAACTGAAACTCAGAGAGCGGCAGATTGACGAGCTGCATTTAGCCGGCGTCTGCACAGATATCTGTGTCTTGCATACAGCGGTTGATGCATACAACAAAGGTTTCCGGATTGTTGTGCATAAACAGGCTGTTGCCAGCTTTAATCAGGAGGGTCATACGTGGGCTCTTTCCCATTTTGCAAATAGCATCGGAGCGCAAGTGGCAGAGTAAGGAAGGGGAAAAACAGTGTTAGAGTACGGTTTTAAAGATGACAGCCTGTCATTACATACAGACCTTTATCAAATCAATATGGCGGAAACTTACTGGAGAGACGGCATTCATGAAAAGAAAGCGATTTTTGAGCTTTTTTTCAGAAAGCTTCCGTTTGAGAATGGCTATGCGGTTTTTGCGGGCTTGGAAAAAGCCATTGAATATCTGGAAAACTTCAAGTTTACCGATAGTGACCTGACTTATTTACGAGATGAGCTTGGCTACCATGAAGATTTTATTGATTATTTGAGCGGTTTATCTTTTACAGGTTCTCTTTATTCCATGAAAGAAGGAGAGCTGGTTTTTAACAATGAGCCGATTATGAGGGTGGAAGCTCCCCTTGTAGAAGCGCAGCTTATTGAAACAGCTTTGCTTAACATTGTGAATTACCAAACATTAATCGCGACAAAAGCAGCGCGCATCAAGGGCGTCATTGGCGATGAAATTGCACTTGAATTCGGAACAAGACGGGCGCATGAAATGGATGCGGCTATGTGGGGAGCGAGAGCAGCGTTAATCGGCGGCTTCAGCGCGACAAGCAATGTAAGAGCTGGAAAGCGCTTTAATATCCCGGTATCAGGCACACATGCCCATGCCCTTGTGCAGGCCTACCGCGATGAATATACAGCGTTCAAAAAATACGCGGAAACGCATAAGGATTGCGTCTTCTTAGTCGACACGTATGATACGCTTCGTTCAGGCATGCCGAATGCGATTAAAGTTGCCAAGGAATTCGGAGACCGCATCAACTTCATTGGCATCCGCCTGGATAGCGGCGATTTGGCTTACCTGTCAAAAAAAGCCCGGAAAATGCTTGATGAAGCAGGGTTTACAGACGCGAAAGTCATTGCGTCAAGCGACCTGGATGAGCATACCATTATGAATTTAAAGGCTCAGGGAGCCCGCATAGATGTCTGGGGTGTCGGCACGAAGTTGATTACAGCCTATGACCAGCCGGCTCTCGGCGCGGTTTATAAGCTCGTCTCCATCGAAGAAAACGGAGAAATGGTCGACACGATCAAAATTTCATCCAACCCTGACAAAGTGACGACACCTGGCAGAAAGAAAGTGTACCGGATTATTAATCAGTTAAATCATCATTCTGAAGGAGATTACATTGCGCTTTATGACGAGCAGGTGAATGACCAGAAGCGGCTGAGAATGTTTCACCCGGTTCATACCTTCATCAGCAAATTCGTCACGAATTTCTATGCGAAGGATCTTCACGAACTGATTTTTGAAAAAGGCATCCTATGCTACCAGAACCCTGAGATTTCTGACATTCAGCAATATGTACAAGACAACCTCAGCCTTCTGTGGGAGGAATATAAGAGAATCAGCAAACCTGAAGAATACCCGGTTGATTTAAGCGAGGACTGCTGGAGCAACAAAATGCAGCGGATCCATGAAGTGAAAAGCAGACTTGAAGAAGAGCTCGAAGAATAAAGCAAACTGGCCTTTCGTTCGCGAAGAGGCCAGTTTTTTTGTGGGAATAATATTTTTCATGTTTAGACAAATTTCGTCAAATTTTTTGATATACTTAGGGTGGAAAGCCGCGTGTTTTGTAAGGAGGATAAGTCAATGAGGGTGTTTGTTGCAAGACAGCCTATATTTAACAGAAAAGAACAGGTTGTCGCTTATGAACTTTTATATAGAGAGAGCGAAGAGAATGTGTATTCCGCTGCAGACGGCGATCAGGCTACAACAGATTTGGTGATTAACAGCTTTTTAAACATCGGAATCGAGAAGCTGACGGAAGGAAAACGCTGTTTTGTCAATTTCACTGAAAGCCTGATGTTTTCGGATCTCCCCACCTCCTTCAATCCAAAACAGCTAGTGATTGAAATCCTTGAAGATATACCGATCACTCCGGCTCTCGTCTCAAGGTGCAGAGAGCTGAAAAAAATGGGGTATACGCTGGCACTCGATGATTTTTACGCGATTAACCCGAAAAATGAAAAATTATTGGAAAAGCTCATGAGCTATATTGATATATTGAAAGTTGATTTTCTTAAAACCACCCGAATGGAACGCCGAAACATTTTGCAAACCTACAGCTATTGCGGCCTGATTTTTTTAGCTGAGAAAGTAGAAACACGCAAAGAATATGAACAAGCGGCGCAAGATGGCTTTCAGTTATTCCAAGGCTACTTTTTCAGCGAACCGCGCATCATCAGCGGCCATGATCTGTCGACCCATTTTTATTCTTACTATGAATTGCTCAACGAATTAAGCAAAGAGCAGCCTAACATCCAGCGTGTAACTGAGTACATAGAACGTGATTTATCGCTGTCATATCAAATTTTAAAATTCTTAAACTCTTCTCATAGCCGTTTAACCCAAAAGATCGACAGCATTAAGCAGGCTATCATGCTTCTTGGGTTTAACGAAATCAAACGGTGGATATACATTCTTTCCTTTAAGGATTTAAGCAGAAAAGGGAATTCGAGCAAACACGAAATCATAAAAATTTCTTTAATGAGAGCAAAGCTATGTGAACTGTTGGCAAGAAAAACAGCGCGCCCGCAGCCGGCCTCGTATATGCTGATCGGGATGTTTTCTCTCATAGACACCCTTTTGCACAGAGAAATAGAAGAGATTATTCAAGAATTGCCTTTAATAGATGAAGTCGGTCAAGCGTTATTAGGTCATCAAAATGACTATTACCAAATGCTTGAGCTTGTGAAGTTAATCGAAACCAACAATTGGGACTCTTGCGGAGAATTAGCAAAAGAATTGGACAAGGAAGAAGCGTACGACTGTTATTTGGAAGCCTTGGAGTGGTGTCATAAGCTCATGGGCGAAAAGTAATTGCGGTCTTCTGACCACCGCAACGCCAGGATGATTCGGCTTTGCATGCTGATCAGGCTGATGTATATGCCATCGGGATTAAAGACCGAATCAACATCATGCCGGACGCCAGTCTGTTTGATCAGGCGCTTTACTGTTTGTTTATCTGACTGTTCCGCTGCGGTCATGAGGCGGCGCGAAAGCTCCTGTGACCCCGCAATGCGCCTAAGCACAAGCTGAGCATCAGCGAGCAGCCCAGCGGCATCCTTTGCGGAACGGATAAAGATCTCTGTATTGGCGGCAGGAGCGGGCGGACGGCGTATGGCGTACGGATAGATGTAAAACCAAGGATAAGGGTATCTCATGGAAGCACCTCGCAAAAAGGGGATATGTCTATATATATAGATCACTCAGGTGCCGGATATGACTAAGCGAAAAGGCCACAACTTTGCGTTGCGGTCTTTTCGGTGTTTGTCGGTCACGATACGCCAAGAATCGCATATTGAATTTTGAAAAAGCGGCAAGGGGGACTATAGTCTTACATTGTGAAACAGATAAACACAATAAAATCAAGGAAATTAAGAATCTTTCTCAATTTCATCCGAAATCACCGTTTTTCCCCATAGAAAAATAGTCCCGTTCTTATTGTGATTCCTTTGAGTATAAGGACCTATTGATATTTGCGGTGTCACGCAGGATCTTTTTGTATACTTTTCGGTGAAAAATAAGCCGAAACCAGATACACTATTAGTAACAGATCAAATACCTAGGACTCGTTCACCATACACAATTCATTGATCTTTCAAAAAAAGGAGTGTGGAAACGATGGAAAAGAAACTTGAAGAAGTAAAACAATTATTATTCCGACTCGAACTTGATATTAAAGAAACGACAGATTCATTACGAAACATTAACAAAAGCATTGATCAGCTCGATAAATACACATACGCAATGAAAATTTCGTAAAAAAGACTTGGAAACAAGTCTTTTTTTTCGTTCTTCCCGTACAATAAATGGATAAAGTATTATATGATTGTTAAAAAACGAAAAACCTGCTGTCCTTTAAATGTCCCATTTAGTAAAATGGAATGGGAGGGTGAAGAATATTAGTAAGGAAATGTGTTTAGATGAAATTTCGATTAAAAAAAAGATGAAGGAGATTGTACACGAAAAAATTCGAAATTTGGATTTGAAAAAGTATTTAATCAACTTTATCGATGAGAAAAACCACTTTTCTTTTGGTATCCTGGCTTATAAGCATTACGTAGCATTAAGAGGTAACAGTTATTTGCATATTTTAACGTTGGCTGGAGGAATTGAGCTTTTAATCATATCCTTCGATATATTTGATGATTTAGAGGATGAGGACAACTTTGAAAAAAAATGGATGGAAATAGATTCTTCTCTCTCTCTAAATGCTGCAACTACCCTTTATACCTTAGGGTTAGAAACCATTTGTTCTATTAGCGATAAGGCTGAATATCAGCGGCTCACTTTAAAATATGCTTTAAATGCTATGCAGGGGCAACATGACGATTTAATTAACTTTCCAGAGACAGAAGAAGAATGCATTCAAATGATGAAACAAAAATCAGGTTCTCTTACAGCTATGTCTGCCGTTTTAGCTGCCATGCTTGCAAATGGAGAGTTTAATCAAACTATTGAGGATTATGCTTATAAAATAGGAATAATAAAGCAATTGGAAAATGACTATTATGGTTTAGTTAATGATCAGCGTAGCGACATAAGAAAGAAAAGAAAGACTTTAATTTATTTATTTTTAAACCGCAAATTTAATGAGGCTTCTGAAAAGATATTAAAATTAATAAATTCCCAACCAAGTTATCATAGTCTTATAGCTGATCGCTCTAAATTTGATGAATTATTATTTGAAGCGGGGCTTAATCAATATGTATCTATGTTGATTAAGTTTTATGAGGAAGAAATCACAGCAAGCATGAATCAATTAAACATAAATATAAAGTTATAAAGAGAGGTATACCTATGAAACAAGATATGATTGATTACTTAATGAAGAATCCTCAAGTTTTAACTAAATTAGAAAATGGAGAGGCAAGCTTAATAGGAATTCCAGATAAACTAATCCCTTCAATTGTAGATATTTTCAATAAAAAAATGACTCTCTCAAAGAAATGCAAGGGTATTTTCTGGGAGCAATAATTCAGAGAGAAGTGGTCTATTGAAAAACTTTAAAAGAAATTTTTCTATAGTGCTAGTATTATTTAGTCTCTTATATTTTGCTTATATTGTTTATTTCACTCAGAATGGTATTTTAGTTGGTACTTATGTTTCTGAAACAGCCAATCATGAGTTAAAAGTTGAAAAAATGACAAAATCCACATATGGAAAATATATGGGATTAAAAGAAGGCGACTTAATACTCGAAGTAAGTGGGAAGAAACCTACAAGCGAAAATATTAAAAGAAATTATTTAGCAAAAGCTGAACATTTAAAAGTTAAAAGGGATAATCATGAAATTCAATTACATAATATGGAGTATATCTCTTTAAATAATTCTTATAGCTTTTTCATTTATATTATCCCTTGTATATTTTTTGCTTTGAGTCTGTTATGTGCTTTTTATATTTATAGGGTCAATCGAGTGAAAAATACGTACTCGGCTTATATTTTGATTAATTTTTTGCTGTTTATATCGATAGCATATTTAAGTGCTGGAGGCGTTACTAGAGGATATGAAATAAATAGATATATTAATCTTTTTACCTTTTTAAATGTACCTGTCTTGTATTTGCATTTTCTATATCAATATTTCAAAGAATTAAGCATCAAATTTTCATCACGTTATACCGTGAACATGTTATACATGCTACCAATCATTAATGTAATAATAGAGTTCACTGAGAAATATCTTCCATCGGGGATTACTACGAATATTAGTAATATAAACTTAGTAACATTCTTAATAGAGATTACAGTTGTTTATTTTTGTATAATCTATTATGGGATAATTTATAGAAAAAAGGATCATTACTATTTATTGAAGGTATTATTGATTTCGAATACTGTTGCTTTTTTTCCTTTTTCGGTCTTATATATCTTGCCGGAAGTTTTATTTGGGCAATATATTTATTCAGCAATAGTGACTGCGCCGTTCTTAATTATTATCCCATTAGCATTGGTTTATCAATTCGTTGTAAATAAAATTTATGATATTGACTTTATCTTAGGAAGAATTAGATATTATAGTTTCTTGTCCATCATTCCGACAATTGGTATAGTTTGGTTGTCAATTGTATTCGATAGTAAAAGAGCGGATTTTAATGTCATCTTAATTACGTTATGTACGTTCATAATTTTTCTGTCGGTCTTTTATATTAAAGAATTATTAGACTATAAATTTCGGTTAAAACGATTTTCGGAAAAATATAATTATCAAGACAGTATTTTTAAATATACGCAATTAATTAAAGGTGTATCAGCTTTAGATCAAGTATTTAAGAACTTAAAAACAACAATACTAGAAGTTCTACCCGTAAGTAAAGCATACACCTTTGAAGTTGGTTCTGATAGAGAAATTATATACTTTGACAAACAGAGTGTTGAACCCAATTGGAAGCTATATAAAACAGAATTTGAAAACGTCACTAAAGAAATAGGGAAAATTGTTGAGGTTAATCAAGGGTTTTTGATCAAGGTAGGGGAAAAAGGTACAAGTTCTTATGTATTGCTTTGTTTATCTAGTATCAACACACCGAGGTTGACAAGAGATGAAGTTTCATGGCTGAAAACATTATCGTTTTATACTAGTGTATCCATGGAAAACGTTGTACAAATTGAAGAACTTATGGATCATTTACAAGCTTTAAAAAGGGAAGATGCTAACCCCGTCTGGCTCAAAAAACTCATGTACACCATCGAAGAAAAACAACGTTCTGATCTCGCCCGCGATCTCCACGATTCGGTTCTTCAGGATTTGATATCATTAAAACGGCAGTGTGAGCTGTTTTTGGCTGAGTTTAAGAAGGATGATGATCCATGCCGTGAAGAGGTGCAGGACAAGCTCGTACAGATGAATGAGCAGATGTCTGATGTGATTTCGATGACGAGGGAGACGTGTCATGAATTGCGGCCGCAGCTTTTGTATGATTTGGGACTGGTGAAGGCGCTGTCCAAGCTGGTAGCGCAGCAGCAGGAGCGGGTTCCGTTTCATATCCGTTTAAATACCGGCAGATTTACGGCGTCGCTTGATTTGGATTCGCAGCTGAATTTGTACCGGATCATTCAAGAGTTTTTATCAAATGCAGTGAAACATTCTCAGGCGACGGAAGTGCTTATCATGCTGATCAGTATTCAGAACAAAATTGTTCTTCATTATGAGGATGATGGTGTCGGATTTGATCTGGAGAAAAATAACGAACATTCCATGAGTATGGGTCTTTCTGGCATTAAGGAGCGAGTCAGGGCTTTAGATGGACGCCTCCGAATCGAAACAAGTGAAGGAAAGGGCTTTAAGGCCGATATTGAAATGGAATTGTAATGGTTTTATAACGTAAACGACTTGGCAGAAGCCAAGTCTTTTTTATAAAATGGAAATGAGTGAGTAAAAGGGAGGAAAACATGAAAAAGATACTAGTGATTGATGACCATCCGGCTGTCATGGAAGGCACCAAGACAATTTTGGAAACGGATTCGAATTTGTCTGTTGATTGTCTCAGTCCTGAACCCAGCGAACAGTTCATACACCAGCATGATTTCTCATCATATGATCTCATCTTAATGGATTTGAACTTAGGCGGCGATGTCAATGGGATGGAGCTTTCTAAACAGATTTTACAAGAGAATCCTCATTGTAAAATTATCGTATATACCGGTTATGAGGTCGAGGATTATTTTGAGGAAGCAATTCGTGCGGGTCTGCACGGCGCCATCAGCAAAACCGAATCAAAGGAAAAGATCACCCAATACATATATCACGTGCTCAACGGAGACATTTTAGTCGATTTCGCTTACTTTAAACAGCTGATGACTCAGCAAAAAACAAAGCCGGCCCCTTCCTCTCAAAAAGAACAAGATGTGCTCACACCAAGAGAATGCCTGATTCTTCAAGAAGTTGAAAAAGGTTTTACCAACCAAGAAATTGCAGATGCGCTTCATTTAAGCAAGCGGTCCATCGAATACAGCCTGACGTCGATTTTCAACAAGCTTAATGTCGGTTCCAGGACGGAAGCGGTGTTGATTGCAAAATCAGACGGTGTGCTTTAAATAAGGGAGTTAAAACTATGGATATGAAACATACATTGCTTGGCGCGCTGGGAATTGAAATAGTAGAAAGCACAGCGGAACGCTGCGTGGCAGTGATGCCGGTGGATCACCGGACCGTCCAGCCCTTTGGTTATTTGCATGGAGGCGCTTCAGTCGCTCTTGCGGAAACTGCGGCGAGCGTGGGTGCCCAGCATCTAATCGATTCTCGTACACAAGCTTGTGTCGGTTTGGAGATTAACGCCAATCATCTGAAATCTGTCAAGGAAGGAACGGTAAAGGCGGTAGCCGAGCCCGTTCATAAAGGCAGAACGACCATTGTGTATCAGATTCACATTTATGACGAGCAAGAGAGGCTGATCTGTATATCCAGATGCACGCTGGCTGTCATCACAAAATAAAAAAACAGCCGGAACTCTGCCTGTCCGGCTGCTCATTTTTATAGGTAAGAATCCTCTTTTCGTTTAATCACAAAGTTTCTGATGCCGTTATAGTCATCCTGTACACTTCTTTCATCCAGCTTGACGCCAGAGTTGTACGCAGCTCGGCAGATCAAGTGTCCCCCGACCGGCGTCGTAATAAAGATAAAGAAAATCCCGAGCAGAATTTTTGCTGATATCTCTCCTGTTATAAACCACAAAAAGAAGAAGACACCGAGCAAAATCATATTTACCCCTAACGTTGAGCCTTTAGAAGCAGCGTGAGAGCGTGTGTACATATCGGGAAGGCGAAGCGTCCCGAAGGAAGCCGCAAGACAGATTAGCGCCCCCATTAGGATAAATATCGCCACTGCTATTTTAGCGATCACGATCATTTTCGATAATCTCTCCTTTCTCTAAGAACTTAGAAAACGCAATGGTTCCGATAAAAGACAAAATACCCAGCAATAATATGATATCAAGAAAAATACTCGTATTCAGCAGGATGGAGACAAGCGCTGTCATCGCTATCAGATTAATGCCGATTGCATCCAGAGCCACAACCCGGTCAGGAACAGTCGGCCCTTTGATGACACGAACGACATACAACAGGGTGGACACCGCCATAATGCCGAGCGCGATTTGAAGGATTAACGTAAACATCAGCGGCTCACCTCCTGTATGGCTTTTTCAAATGACTCACGAATATCAAAAATCGCTTTTTCCGCATCCTCAATATCCATCGCGTGAATATAGAGAATGGTCCGGTCATCGGAAATATCCATGACCAATGTTCCCGGCGTTAATGTAATAAGCAGTGAAAGCAGGGTGATTTCCCAATCCTTTGTCAGCTCTGTTTTAAATGCGAATATGCCTGGTTTGATATCCAGTTTTGGTGACAGGACTGTTTTCAGCACACTGACGTTGGCAAGGTATAATTCCCTTATAAAGATCAAAAAAAGTTTGATAATCGAAAACATTTTCCATAGATAAAACGGATGAGCAAGGAAGCGCCGGAAGAAGAAGAGAGAGATCATTCCCAGGATAAAGCCTGTGATGAATCCGGCAGCGCTTGCGTCATTGCTCAGGAACATCCAGCAAAAAGCGAGAAACACATTTAATAAAATTTGAAATGCCATGCGATCTACTCCTTCAAAACAGCTTCAATATATTTTTCCGGATTCAGCAAAGTCTCGGCCGCTTGATCAACGTACGGTGACACCCATTCTGTACCTAATCCGAAGAGAAGAGACAGGAAGAGAAAAATAGCTGCCGGATATAGAAGCCCTTTAGCTGTTCTAAGATTTTGCTTTGGTGTTTCTTTTTCTTCGCCCCAAAACGCATGGATAAAGATTCTTAACACGGAATACAGGACGAGCAGGCTTGAAAGCAGGATCAGCATGGAAATCGTAAATTCACCTTCAGCGAAGCCGCCTTCTGCAATTTTAAATTTGCCTACAAATCCGCTGAGAGGCGGGATGCCGGCAAGAGATACAGCCGACATGAAGAACATCCATCCAAGAACGGGGTATCGCTTGATCAGCCCGCCCATTCGTTGCAGGCTTGCTGTGCCTGTCAAAGCGATCAGCGTGCCTGCTAGCATAAATAATGCGCCTTTAATCAGCATGTCGTGAATCAGGTAGTAAATCGCACCTTGAATGGATGCGGGCGTTTGAACTGCAACACCGAACAAAATAACGCCGACAGCGGTAATAATATTATAGATCACGATTTTCATGACATTCTGATAGGCAAGTGAACCGATGACACCGAAGATGACAGTGAGAGCCGCGAGCCATATCATCAGCTGGTGGGTAAACGCTGTATCATGAATGAAAATCAGTGTGAACACTCTTGTGATCGCATATAATCCGACCTTGGTCAGCAATGCGCCGAACAATGCGGAGATGGCTGCCGGCGGCGCGTAATAAGAGCCGGGAAGCCAAAAGTAGAGGGGGAAGATCCCGCCCTTCATACCAAACACGATGAGTAACAGGACACCGATTACAGTAATCAGCCCAGTTTGTCCGGATTCGCTGATTCTCACACTTAAATCCGCCATGTTTAATGTGCCGGTCACCGCGTATAAAAAGCCGACGCCGATGACAAACAATGCTGATGACACGATATTAAACACAATGTATTTAAGCGACTCCCGCAGCTGAATTTTTGTGCCGCCTAATACAATCAGCATATAAGAAGCAATAAGCAGAAGCTCGAAAAATACGTACATATTAAATAAATCGCCTGTTAAAAACGCTCCGCTTACACCAGCCAGCAAAAACTGCACGCCGGAGTAATAAAAGGCACGTTCCCGTTTTTCACCGATAGAACGGAAAGAATAAAGCACAACCAATAAGCCGATGACTGCTGTGGTGAGAACAAGCAGGCTGGCAAATTGATCTGCAACAAGCACAATTCCGTAGGGGGCTCTCCAGCCGCCCAAACTCAGTGTCTGAATGCCGTTTGTAAAAACAGTCTGTACGAGTAAAACGCTGATCACAATCCCGAGTACGGATGCCGCAGTGCTGAAGATCCGCATGAGCATGATGTGTTTGTTCATGAAAATCAGCAGAATGGCGGACAGGAGCGGGATCAGAATTGGCAATATAACAAAATTATTCATGTTGATCATTTCCCCTCATTTGATCCATATCGTCCGATTTCAATTCCTGATAGGCCCGAAACGCCATGACGAGGATGAAGGATGTAACTCCAAATGAAATGACAATAGCCGTCAAAATCAGGGCTTGCGGAAGCGGATCGACAAATGACTTGGCATGCTCGCTCAAAATCGGAGCGGCGCCTTCTTTTAATCCTCCCATAGTTAAAAGCATTAAATGAACGCCGTGGCTCAAAAGCGCTGTTCCGATAATGACCCGAAGCAGGCTTTTAGACAGCAGCAAATACGTAGCAGCCATAAAAATAATACCGGCTGTAACAGCCATTAAGATTTCCATTATTCTTCCTCTCCAATCGTTTGAATAATGGTCATCGTAATGCCTACGACAACAAGATAAACACCTAAATCAAAAAGCGTCGCCGTGGCAAGCTCCGTTTTCCCTAAAATCGGCAGATGAAAGTAACCGAATGTGTGGGTTAAGAAGGGCGCCCCGAAGACAAAGGAGCCAACTCCTGTTAAGACAGCGAGCAGAAGACCGGCTCCCGCGACGTAAATGAAATTAACCGGCAAAATGGAACGCACGGTTTTTAAATCATAAGCCAAGAGCAATAGAACGATGGAAGAGGACGTGATCAGTCCGCCGACAAAGCCTCCTCCAGGGGCGTTATGCCCCGATAAAAATAAATAGAAAGAGAAAAGCAAAATGATAAATGATACAAGCTTTGTCACGGTTTGAAGAATCAAGTCATTTGTTTTTTGTTCATTCACCGCTTTTCCCCTCCTCTTTTACTTTTGTTTTAATCATGCTGTAAATGCCGAGAGCGGCAATCGTTAATACCGTAATTTCAAACATTGTATCAAAGCCCCTGAAATCAACGAGAATGACATTGACGACATTATCTCCTCCGCCAAGATCGTGGCTGTGCTTTGTAAAGAAGGAGGCGATACTGTCTTTTGTCCGCTGGCTTGAGGATGCAATACCGAGCAGGGTGACAATAATGCCGACTCCTAAAGCAATGATAAAGTTTGTCATTCGGAATGTTCTCGTTTTCTTTTTCAGCCGCAGTTTCGGCAAATGATAAAAACAAAGCAGAAACAGGGCGACGGAAATCGTCTCAATGACCAGCTGGGTCAAAGCCAAATCGGGCGCTCTGAAAATAACAAAAAACAATGCAAGCGTATAACCGACAACACCAAGTGAAATAATTGCCGTCAGTCTGGATCGGGCGAATACAGTCGCCGCTGTCGCGCTGATCATGACAAGTGTCAGAATCATTTCGTATATGCCGATTTTCGCCATACCCTCAGTTGTAAAGGAAAATCCGCCTTTCAAAACGAGAGCCCCGCTCATCAGAATGATAAATCCAGCGAAGATATACAGAAGATAATCCCGCAAAAATCCGGTCATATATTGTTTTGTCACTCGATAAGAGCCTTTTTCCATGATGGTCAGGAGCTTCTCGTATAACCGATTGAGCGTGAGTTTCGATGGAAACAGCTTATAGATCCCTTTCCACTTGTTTATCGTCAAGTATCCGATCGTACCGACAGCGATAATGCCCAGTGTCATCAGAACTTCGGCTGTAAACCCGTGCCACTGCGAAATATGAACATGAAACTTCTCATGGCTGTCCAGCAGTGTCGGATAGATTGAATTCATCGCAGGCTCTATCAAGCTGTAGGACAATATATTCGGGAAAAAGAAGAGACTGACAGCGAGCGCAATAAGAATGACAGGTGATACGAGCATTCCAATCGGCGCTTCATGAGCCTGTTTTTCGAGTTTTTCAGGCTGATAATTGCCTTTAAATGTTTTAAACAGCAGTTTCATGCTGTAGATAAATGTAAACACACTTCCTGCCCAAGCGAGGACAGGGAACAGCGCTCCCCACGTCTGGACGTTGAACAAATCGACATGTGTCACACGAAGCATGCTGGTGAAAAACATTTCTTTACTCAAAAATCCGTTAAACGGCGGGAGACCAGCCATTGAAAATGTGCCAATCAAGGAAATCGTAAATGTAATCGGCATGATCGCCATCAGTCCGCCGAGCTTTCTGACGTCCCGCGTGCCTGTTTCATGATCAATGATGCCGACTGCCATAAACAAGCTTCCTTTAAAGGTAGCATGGTTGATGAGATGGAAAATGGCAGCCATGGCGGCAACTGTGTAATATTCTGTATGGCCGTAATGCAGGGCTGCAGCGCTGACACCAAGCATCGAGATGATCATGCCGAGCTGGCTGACGGTTGAAAACGCCAAAATGGATTTTAAGTCGGTTTGTTTGACGGCATGGAATGAACCCCAAACCATGGTGAAAATCCCGACGAGAGAAACAATCCAAAACCACTGAGCTGAAAAGGCGAAAATAGGGCTGAATCTTGCAATCACATAAATTCCCGCTTTGACCATCGTGGCTGAATGGAGATACGCGCTGACAGGCGTCGGCGCTTCCATGGCGTCAGGCAGCCAAATGTAAAAAGGAAACTGGGCGGACTTTGTAAATGCGCCTAGTAAAATCAAAATCATCGCCGGAATAAATAGATCATGGCCGGCAATCAACTGAACCTGATTGATCATTTCTCTGATACTGAATGAATCTGTGATCAGATAAAGGAGAATGAATCCTCCCAGCATACACAGTCCGCCGCTTACCGTAATCAAGAGCGATTTTGCGGCGCCGTAGCGAGATTTTTCACGCTTGTACCAATATCCGATCAGCAAAAAGGACGAAAGGCTGGTAAGCTCCCAAAACATGTAGAGGACCATGACGTTGTCAACAAGAACAACACCGAGCATAGCCCCCATGAACATTAATAAATAGACATAAAAAGGCCCAAGCTGTTCTTTTTCTTTCGATAAATAAAAAATACTGTAAAGAGTGACCAACGAGCCGATCCCCGTTATCAGTAAGGCGAATAGCAGTCCGAGACCGTCTACATAAACGGTAAAGTTAATGCCTAATGAAGGAATCCACTCCAATACCGATCGTAATGTTTCTCCCGACTGAGTCATTCTGATCATTGGAAGAAAGTATATAAACAGCAAGACGGGCAGGATCAGAACAAACCAGCCCGTATGCACTCTTTTTGCGTATTTTGCCAGAAAGGGAATGATAAAAGCAAATACAAAAGGCGATAAAATAGCAAAATGTAAGAGCTGCAAAGACAAGACCTCCTTTTCTTTAATTGAAACCTGTTCTATGTATAAATCATTAGAATATACGGTCAAACGACCCAGTCCAAATTATATCGCACTTTTTTGGAAGCCGCCATGCTTCAACCTGCCGCGAATGAATTTTACAAGTTCTTTTGACCTTAAAATAAGTTTAACAAAAATCAGGTCATTTGTATATTTAAAATCGCTCCTGATCAAGCTGTATGTAAGGAGCTGATCATGGTGAAGAGAAAGGTCCTTATGTGCTCAGGTTTATTCTGCTCGATATGTGCAGGGGCATTCATGCTGAATCAATATGACGGCCGTGCCCGTGTGGCAGACAATGATGATTGGGAACTGTATTTATTGGAGCACCACCTGTCAACTAAAATGAGTGAGGCGGAATCTAAGGACAGGCCGTTTGGGCCCAGGGAGTATATGCGGATTGTGAACAAATAAAAAAGAGTTCCGTCAAAGACGGAACTCTTTTTATGATTATGAAGTGAAAAAGCGAAGTAAAATCGTCGCGCAAATGACAGTTCCAGCTCCGCCGAGGCGGGTAGAAATTTGGGCGAATGGCATAAGGCCCATTCTTCCTGAAGCGGACAAAATGGCGACATCTCCCGTTCCGCCGAGACCGCTGTGACAGCAGGTAACGATTGCGGATTCAACAGGGTACATGTTCATCAGCTTGCCTACAAAATATCCGGAAGAAATCATGGCAACGACAACTGAAATACAAATGATGACAAACGGAATAGATATCACAGACGCCACGTCATCTAAAGGGATAAAGAGAATCCCGAGGCCTACCATAAGCGGCCATGTAAAGCTTGATGAAATAAACTTATAAAGCTGGTATGCGCCATCCTCCATTTTTTTCGGAAGGATATTTGCATATTTGATTGCAGCTGCTGAAATAATCATTAAAATAGCGCCCGGTATGAAGATAAATTTCTCCAGTAAACCGCCGAAAATAAAAAACGTACAAGCGAGCAGGACTCCGGCTCCCATCAGTTTAAAGTCAATTTTAGCTTCAGCCTCTTTTTGATTGAAAATATCGTTCGCTTTCTTAGATTTGACGAGACGCCCATTGCCGTTTAGGTCAGGACGTTTTTCGCCCAGTTTTTTCATTAAAGCAGCACAGATAATAGCAAAAACGTTTCCAATGATAGCGGCAGGAACCAGCTGCGACACATACACATCAGCGGAAGACCCCAATATTTGCGAATAAGCAATCGAGAGCGGCAAAATTCCTTCCCCTATTCCCCCGGCAATAATCGGCACAACGACAAAGAAAAAGGAATCATAGGCACTGTAGCCGAAGATGAATCCGACGAGCACGCCGGCCGCAACCGCCGCAATTGTGCCCGCTACTAAAGGAACGAACATTCTGATGAATCCCTGTATTAAAACAGTTCTGTTCATTCCAAGAATGCTTCCTACAACAAGACAAGCGATATAGAAATAAAGAAAGTTAGACGTTTTCATTAAATTGGTTACAGCATCTAATGATGATGGATTCAACACATTATAAAAAACTAAAAAAGATGGCACAAACAAAGATAAAATAGCAGGACCGCCAATATCCTTTAAAATCGGAATCCGCTGGCCGATATCGCCAAGAAAGACACCTAAAATCATAATGATGGCAAAACCGCCCAGCATGTTTGCAGGCAGCTCGTTGTAATAGGCCGCAAGAATAATAATGACAGCTAATGCTGTATATAATGGGAGAGGAATCACGCCGATTTCCCAAGTCCATATTTTCTTAAACAGGCTTTTCTCCTGTGTGTCTTTGTGCTCAGGTAAAACTTCCTCTGTTTTGTGAATTGCTCCCATTGTCATACACCCCCATGTATTGTTTGTTACAGTCTACAAGAAAGCGCTAACAAAGAATATTTTTTTAAGTTAAATAATTAATAAACAACTAAAATAATTGGGTATTTTGGAGCAGGAAAAATCCCTGAGAAGCCGCTTCCCAGGGAGATATGGTTACCGTTTTCCTTTGATATAAGGCACACCATTTGCTTTTGGCGCATCTGCGCGCCCGATAAAGCCGGTTAAGGCGAGAATGGTTAATACGTAAGGGGCAATCAGCATATATACATTCGGTATGTCCTTAAAAAGAGGGAGCAGTGAGCCGATAATGCTTAGGCTTTGCGCGAATCCGAAAAACAGGGCAGCGCCGAGTGCGCCAATCGGATGCCATTTTCCGAATACAAGGGCGGCGAGTGCGATAAAGCCTTGCCCGGAAATGGTAGAGTGCGTAAAGTCGAGGGCAATCGTTGACGCATATACGCCGCCCCCGAGGCCGCCGAACAATCCGCTGATCATCACGCCGATATAGCGCATTTTGTAAACATTGATCCCCATAGTATCGGCCGCCATCGGATGTTCTCCGACGGAACGAATACGGAGGCCGAACGGGGTTTTAAACAAGATAAACCACGAAATAAAGGCCAGGACAATTGCGAGAATAGACGTATAATAGACATCTGAAAAGAAGATTTTTCCCAATACGGGGATGTCGCTCAAGCCGGGAATACTTGTTTTATAAAAAGGCTCGGGAATTTTGTCAGTTTGCGCTTTTCCGTAAATCAGCTTTACGATAAATAAAGTAGCCCCAAGCGCCAGCATATTAATGGCGACGCCGCTGACTGTCTGATCAGCGCGAAACGATATCGCCGCTGCCGCATGAATCAGTGAAAACAGCGCGCCGGCTGTCATAGCGGCAATGAGCGAAAGCCAAGGTGCTGCGGCTCCCAATTCAGGGCCTAAAAATAAATTGAATAAAACACTGGTGAATGCTCCGATAATCATGAGGCCTTCAAGGCCGATATTGACGACGCCTGATCTCTCGGAAAATACGCCGCCGAGAGCGGTTAAAATAAGCGGGGCTGCGTATACGAGTGTGGCAGGGACAATGATTGATACAATCTGCAGAAAGTCCACTTAGTTCGCCCCCTTTTTCTTCAATTTATCCGCGACAAAACGAATGGCATAGCTTGAAGCAACAAACAGAATGATAATGGCAATCACAATATCGACAACCTCAGAAGGTACGCCTGATTCAATTGGCATATTTAATGCCCCGATTTTGAGGCCGCCAAGCAAAGCTGCCGCAAGCACAACACCGACCGCAGTGTTCCCGCCCAGAAGAGCGACGGCAATACCGTCAAAGCCGACGCCGGTAAATGCGCCTTTGACAGCTGCGTATTCAAACGTTCCCAGACCTTCCATGGCACCTGCAAGGCCTGCAAAAGCTCCTGAAATGAGCATGGAGGTCATAATATTCTTCCGCACACTCATACCGGCGTACTGGGACGCGTGCTGGTTGAATCCGACTGCCCGAAGCTCAAAGCCTTTCGTTGTTTTGTTAATCATAAACCACATAACAACAGCTGCGAGAAGGGCGATGACGATCCCCCAGTGAAGCCTTGAATAATCCGTAAGCTGCTCAAGAAACGGCGAGCGCAGTGAGGCCGATTCGTGAATTTTTTCCGTCTTATCCTGATTGTCTGTCATGACTTTTGAAATCAAATAATTGGTCATATGCAGCGCGATATAATTCATCATAATGGTGACAATGACCTCATGAACATAGAACCGTGCTTTTAAAAAGCCGGGAATAAATCCCCATAAACCGCCTGCTGCAGCCGCTGTGATCAGTGCAAGCGGCATATGAATATATGCCGGTCCGTCAAACACCGTTCCGACCCAAACGGCAGCTGTCCAGCCCACTAGAAGCTGTCCCTCTACCCCGATATTGAAAAGCCCGGTTCGGAACGCGAAAGCAACAGCTAATCCGGATAAAATATAAGGTGTAATCTGCCGGACGGTTTCCCCGATGTAATAAATTTCTCCAAATATTCCATTCCATAAAGCGGAATAGCCGCTGATCACACTGTATCCGCTCGCAAGCATAATAAGTGCGCCAGCCAGCAAGCCGAGCATGATTGCAATGAGCGGCACGAGTAAATGAGAGAGTCGTTTAACCATTTGCTTTCCCCGCTTCCTTTTGCGTGCTTCCCGCCATCAAGAGGCCGAGCTCTTGCTCAGTCGTATCCAGCGGATTGACGCTGGATATGATGCTGCCTTCAAAAATGACGGCGATTCTGTCACTGAGATTCATGATTTCATCCAGCTCAAACGATAGAAGAAGAACGGCTTTTCCGGCATCACGCTGTTCAATGAGTTTTTTATGGACAAATTCAATCGCTCCGACATCAAGACCGCGAGTCGGCTGGGCGGCGATTAACAAGTCAGGATTTCGGTCAATTTCCCTTCCGATAATTGCTTTTTGCTGGTTTCCGCCTGACAATGCCCGCGCGTGTGTATATTCATCGGGGGTTCTGACATCGTACTCGCTGATCAGGCTGCGTGCTTTCTTATACATTTCGCCTTTATGTAAAACACCGAATGCTGAATAAGGCTTTTTGTAATAGCTTTGGAGCACGATATTCTCACCGATCGGAAAATCCAAAACGAGGCCGTGTTTATGGCGGTCCTGTGGAATATGCCCGATTCCGGATTCCGTTACTTTTCTCGGCGTCAGGTTTTGTATCTGTTTTCCGTTTAAGGAAATAGTTCCAGACTCCGTTTTTCGGAGTCCTGTAATCGCTTCAATCAGCTCTGACTGTCCGTTTCCGTCAACGCCGGCTATGCCGACAATTTCTCCGGCATTGACAGAAAGCGATAAATTCCTTACAGCTTCTACTCCGCGAGTATCTTTTACAGTGATTCTGTCAATCGCCAGCACTTCAGATCCCGGCTGAGCCGCTTTTTTTTCTGTTTTGAACGATACCTCGCGTCCTACCATCAGACTGGCGAGCTCGTCTTGATTTGTATCCCGGACATCCAGTGATTTGATGCCTTTTCCTTTGCGGATAATGGTAACGTGGTCACAAACCGCCATGATTTCTTTCAGTTTATGGGTAATTAAAATAATTGATTTTCCCTCATTGACGAGGTTCTTCATGATTTGAATGAGCTCTTTGATTTCATGAGGCGTCAGCACAGCTGTCGGTTCATCAAAAATCAGAATGTCAGCCCCGCGGTAGAGGGTTTTTAAAATTTCTGCACGCTGCTGCATGCCGACGGATATGTCAGCTACTTTTGCCTCGGGATTAATTTGAAGTCCGTATCGGTCGGAAATGTCCTGAACCTCTCGGACAGCCCGTTTTCGGTCAATCCGCCCGAGCTTTTTCGGCTCCTTCCCGAGAATAATGTTTTCAGCAACTGTAAATGTATCGACAAGCATAAAATGCTGATGCACCATGCCGATTCCGAGATCATTCGCTTTGTTCGGGCTGTTGATGTGCACCTTCTCACCGCGGACCCGAATTTCTCCCTTTTCTGGCTGATAAAGCCCGAAAAGGACGTTCATCAAAGTTGATTTTCCCGCTCCGTTTTCACCGAGCAGCGCGTGGATTTCGCCTTTTTTGACCTGAAGATTAATGTTGTCATTTGCGACGATACCGGGAAACTCCTTGCGTATATTGAGCATTTCAATGACATATTCCACAGAATTGACCGCTCCTTTTTTCAAGATGCTTTTAAATAAGAGACTGGCAATAGAAAAGCCGCAAGGACATGTGCAGCTTTGCTCTGAAAGAAAAACAAGGGATAAGGGCTCTTCTCCTTATCCCCGCGATTCTTATTCAGCTTTGAAATTTTTCAGCTCTTTCTCTGTTCCCGGCACTTCTAATCCGTCGATGATTTTTTTCTTCCACTCATCAACTGCTTTGATTACATCATCCGATAGGTTTTGTTTAGAGGAAGAAATGCCGACTCCGTCTTGATCAAGTCCGTATGTCAGCGTTTCTCCGCCGGGGAATTTGCCTTCGCTTGCTTTCTTCGTTAAATCTTTAACTGCTGTATCAACCTTTTTGACCATGGAAGTAAGGGTGACATTATCGTCTGTTCCTTCTACTTGGCCTTCTGCGTATTGATCTTTATCGACTCCGATCACCCAAACATCACGCTTTGGATCTTCTTTTTTCAGGTTCTTGGCTTCTGTAAAGACACCTGTGCCGGTGGCGCCTGCGGAGTGGTAAATTACATCAACGCCTGATTTATACATGCTCTCGGCAGTTGCTTTTCCAACGTCCGCTTTATCGAATCCGCCCGCATACTTCACCTGGACAGTTGCGTCAGGTTTTACGGCCTGAACCCCTGCACGGAAGCCGACTTCGAATTTTTTGATTAACTCGGATTCCATGCCGCCCACAAATCCGATTTTTCCTGATTTGCTTGTTAAGGCTGCGGCCACTCCGACGAGAAATGAGCCTTCCTGCTCTTTAAACGTAATGCTTGCGACGTTGTCTTTATCGACGACTGCGTCAATAATCGCAAAGTTTGTATTTTTGCGCTGATCGGCGATTTCACTGATTGAATCTTCCATCAAATAACCAACGCCATAGATCAAGTTGAAATTCTCACGCGCTAATTTATTTAAGTTTGTTGTATAATCTGCATCTGATTTAGATTGCAGGTAGTCGTATCCGTTTTTTCCTTTTTCCAGACCATTATCTTTACCGAAGGCTTGGATGCCTTCCCATGCTGATTGGTTAAAGGATTTGTCATCCACCCCGCCAATGTCGGTGACCATCGCCACACTGAATTTGTTTTTGCCCTCACTGTTTCCGCTGCTTTTTTCGCTGTTTCCGCATGCTCCTAAAATGGTGCCCGCTGCGATTACAAGTGACATCGCCAATCCGATTTTGCGTTTATTCAAAATATAACCCCCCAGTAAAATTTGGCCTGAGCTGATCCGGTCAGTCATGAGATGGGATGCCTCACTCAATTATTAGAATCGATAAAATTTTCAGATAATAACAATTAGAATGAGCTGAGACAGTTCTGATCTTCCCTTAGTAAGTGTGGCGTGAGTGTTTCCTTCGAAAGGCGGGGAAGAGAAGGATGTTGAAGGTGTTCCGGGCGGAAAACCGTGACATCTCTTTCTGAAGTGTGACTTATGACTTAGTCTAGGGATCAACTAACCACTCATAATTTATCATTTTACTTAAAATAAATAAATAGAATTGCGCATTATTTTTTAAAAAATAAGTATTTTTAGAATTATATACTCAAATAGGCAAAAAAGTCCTTTATTATTCTTGTATAGCTTATTGGCGAAAGGTTCAAGCACCTTGGCAAGAGATGTGACAGAAAAAAACGCACTGCTCGACATGAACAGTGCGTTTTTTTATAAATATTGCTTAATTCCGTTAAGGTTGCCTGTATTGACATTGTACTGAAACACCGGTCTTCCGATCGTTCCGTACGCCATTTCGACATTCAGAACCTGTATATCTTCAAGGAATTTTAAGTATTTTCGGATGGATACTTGAGATATTTCAGTATGATTTGCCAGGTCTTCTGTCGTAAAGGACTCGTTTTCAAAGGATTGAATGCTGGACCAAATCAGCTTCAGCGTGCTTTTTGTCAGCCCTTTTGGCAGGTGCACTTTTTCTGTCGCTTCCTTCTTATGAAACAGTTCCGCGTCCAATTCTTTTTGGCTCATGTTTCGATGGGTGGAATACACTTTTTGTTTTCGTCTGTAATCAGAAAGGGCAGTCTGAAAACGTTCAAATTCAAACGGTTTGATTAAGTAATCCACAGCTCCGTAACGAAGTGTTTTTTTGATGACGTCCAGCTCGCTTGCCGCAGAGATGACAATCACGTCAACCGCTTCATTTTGGGCTCTCAATTCCGTCAGCAGCTCAAGCCCGTTTTTGCCCGGCATATAAATATCAAGCAAAATGAGATCGATGTGATGCTCTCCTAAAATATGCAGAGCGCTTTGAAA
Source organism: Bacillus sp. AF23 (assembly GCF_020861455.1). Classification (NCBI taxonomy): domain Bacteria; kingdom Bacillati; phylum Bacillota; class Bacilli; order Caryophanales; family Bacillaceae; genus Bacillus; species Bacillus sp. AF23. The sequence goes on along the minus strand of NZ_JAJHVY010000030.1, from coordinate 60,979 downwards.
GGAAGAGGCGATTCCTTTCAGCTGAAAGCCTTCTATTTGGCTTAAATATCGTTTATTTAATTCACCCACCATGGGGTCATCTTCAACTATTAGTACATTAATCATGGTTTTCCTCCTTCGGTTCGTACGGGATGCGAAGACTGAATGTGGTTCCTTCATTTTTTTCGCTGGTGATAATCATTTGGCCCTTTAAATTCTCCATGCTCTGCTGGGTGAAATAAAGGCCGAATCCCCGGTTTTTGCCCTTTGTTGAATAGCCTTGTTCGAATACCTTGGCTTGGTCTTCTTCGGACATGCCGGCTCCTGTATCGGTAATTTCGATGTCCAATATCTTGTCATGAAAACGCATGGACATCGTGATTTGTTTTTTCGGCATATTGGCAACAGCGTCCAAGGCGTTGTTGATGAGATTTCCGATAATCGTAATCAGTTCATGAATGACTGAAGGATCTGCTGCGTTTGGAATAACCCCGCTGCATTCAATATCGAGATTTGCGCCCTGCTCTCGTATGTAGCTCTGTTTTCCCAACAGAAATCCGGCCAGCACGGAGCTTTTGACATCATTTATGATTTCACTCGTTTCTGATTTTTGCTGAATGGCAATATCTTTAATATAATCTCCAAGATCGTCATACTCTTTCAGCTGGACGAGACCTAATATCACATGCAGTTTGTTCATAAATTCATGAGACTGCGCTCTCAGTGCGTTTGCATACATTTTAACACCGGAAAGCTGTTCAGCTAAATGTTTTACCTCGGTTTTGTCCCGGAATGTCGCAATCGCTCCGACGGTTTGTCCTTTCAGCTGGATGGGCACTTCATTAAACACAAGCTCTAATCCGTTAATGCGCACATCTCTGTCTTGAAGAGGCTTTCGGGTCTCAATGACATTTTTCAGACGGCTCTTCGGCAGGATGTCATTGACATCCTGATCGACGGGATTTGTTTCTATGCCCATTTTAATGAAAAGGCGCTTTGCTTCCGCATTGGCAAGCTTGATTTTGCCGTGTTCGTCGACAGCGAGTATGCCTTCTTTCGTTGATTCAAGCATCGCACTCCGTTCTTGAAGAAGTGTCGCGATTTCATATGGTTCAAGTCCGTACATGATATTTTTCACCGTACGTGCAACGATAACAGCTCCGATGACGCCGACGAATATACTGACGCAAATAATAAAATAGAGCGGCCGTAAGCTGTGGCTGATGACTTCGTCAATTTCATTCACTGTGATGCCGACCGCAACGGCTCCGACTTGTTTTCCATTCTTGGCGTAGACAGGCACGAACGCTCTCTGCGATTTCCCAAGCGTGCCTGAGGCGGTGCTGATATGGACATGTCCTTTTAATACTTCGGCTTCATCTCCGCCCCTGAATTTTTTTCCGATTTTGCTGTGGTCCGGATGGGTTCTGCGAATGCCGTTCATATCCATGACAACGACAAATTCTGTGCCGGTAATTTTCTGGACGTCCAGTGTGTAGCTGAGCAGTTCCTTCTGGTTTTTTTCGCTCTCCAAAGCGGAGGCAGTAATCGGTGCGTCGGCAACCATTTCAGCCGTTTGCAGCGCTGTGTCTCTTTCCTGATCTCGTATCCTTTTAGAGGTTTGGGCACCGACGGTAAAAAAGGTGATGAGCAGTGCGATTAACACGACGATACAGACAAATATGGTGAGTCTGGTTTGCAGTTTTAATGTTTTTTTCATATAAAACTTCCTTACGTTTTATGATTCCTGCGTACTACTTTACTCTCAAAATGCCGCTTTGTGAAGATTTGGGACCGTAATTCGTAAAAAGGAGAAAAAATGGAATAATTTATCTTGTCAATGTGTTTTAAGTCCTCCATAATAAATGAGGTAGATTACAGAAAGGGACTTTTTTATATGAAAAATACTTATTTGACAGGATACTTTCCGCTGATTGCGATCCTGCTTTTTAGTTCGTCTTTATCCATTTCAACTTCACTCTATGCATTGAAGATGCTGTCTTCATTTGGAATGTACGATGGGATGCTTGATTACTTCTCAGAGAAAGGAATCAGACTTGCGTTATTTGCGGCCTTTGCACTTTTATATTTTATGGTTCTGTCCGCTCTGAAATTAATTGCAAATACCGTGACTGAGCTGTCACTGCTGTTTTTCGCAAATGATCCGGAAGGAAACAACCTGAAAACAGTCAGAATGGGCTCTATCATATATTTAGGCGGCGGGATCTTATCCTTTGTGCTATTGCAAAATGTCATCTGGATTGTGATCTGGTTTGCAGTTGTTACACTTGCTTACTTTGTGTTCGTTGTTTACCGGATTTATTCAACACTTTCTATCATGTCATTGGTCGGATTCATTCTGTTGGAACTGCTGTTTTGGTTTACATTTGTTATCGGTATTCTGTTCATATTTATCAAGCTTTATAATAGCATAATGGCTAGCTTACCTGTGTAAGCTAGCCATTTTTTCGTTTATGGTAAAAATCTATTTTTTATAGAAGGGGAGGGGAGCATACATTCATTTTTTTTGCCGAACCACTTATAGCGGTTTTTGGCAATGAAAGAATAGAGCATATCCCTGACAGGTTTCGGCACTGCAAAAAACAAGACGAAGAGCCGCCATGGGCCCCGCAGATGCTTGAAAACCTTTATGGCTGCAGTTGACTTAGTGTAAACCTGGCCGTCTTCAATAAAGACAAAGCTGTCAAAATGCTCAGTCGGAAGCACGCTTTTTTTCAGCAGGCTCTGTCCTGTTTCCGATTGAAGCGATGCAAATGAAATCAAACCGTTTGGATCACGCTTTATGATAAATTGAACGGCACCGTTGCATAAGTTGCACACACCGTCAAACAGCAATACGCGATTTGGAATTTGTTTTGATGTCACTGCAGATCCCCTCCGATTCTTTAATAAGCTGCCTGCAGCGTTCCTTTCCAGATGGAAAGCTGAGGGCTGATACTGTGAAGGTATTCAACGCTGCTCGGTGTATCTTTTCCGACCCAGACACCCATTGTGTACGTATCTGTCAGGCCGACGAACCACATATCATGATAATCATTTGAGGTTCCCGTTTTACCGCCGATATAAGGCGCTTTGAAATATGCTTTTTTCCCTGTCCCGCTTTTGACAACGGAAGACATCAGTTTTTTCAGCTGCATGTTTGTGCGGACGCTGAATATCTGTGTCGCTTTGTCATTCCATTTATAAATCGTTTTTCCTTTTAAATCCGTCACTTTTGTAATCGCGTGGCTCGGCGAGTAGCTTCCGCTGTTGCCGAATGTTGTATACGCCTTTGTCATCTCAAGAGGCGTCATGCCGTGTGTAAATCCGCCAAGCGCCGCCGGCAGAAGATAGTCGCTGTTGACAAGCTTTGAAAAATGATACGGCTCAATATAGCTGAATGCTTTTTGGATGCCAACACGGTCCAGCATTCTGATGGCCGGTGTATTATACGAGTTTTTAAACGCTGTATCGAGCGTTACTGTGCCGTATGTGCGGTTATTGTAGTTTTGCGGACAGTAGTCTCTGCTGCAAAATTTGCCGGCATCAATTGTGCTGCTTGCCGTCGCACCTGTCTGTTCAATATAAGGTCCGTAATCCAGAAGCGGCTTAATGGATGACCCTGGCTGTCTGTATGCTTGGTAGGCACGGTTAAAATCATACTTGCGATAGTTTTTGCCGCCGGATAGAGCGACAACTTGATGCGTCTGGTGATTAATCACAGCCGCTCCGCCCTGTACGCCCGCATACGGAAGCTTCGAATTCATTTGTGCCACGACTTGATTTTGCATGTATGGATCAAGTGCGGTATAAATTTTTACGCCGTCTTTCAGAAGTGTGCTGACTCTGGCGGACAGCTCGTTTTCTATCTTGTCTTTTTGTTTTCCTGACGCTTTTTGAAGACGCTTATCAAAGCCTTCGGATTCAGACACTAGTTGAGTGAATTCATCATTTACGTAGGAAACGTAGTCCGGATATTTGTCTTCTTTCTCTTCGACATCCAGTTTGATTTTTTGTTTTACGGCTTTTTTCAGCTCTTTGTCCGTAATGACTCCGGCATTTTTTAACCCTTTAAGCAAGCGTTCTTGACGGCTTTTCGTGTAGTCAAAATGCTTGAGAGGATCATATAATGTAGGGTTATTAGGTATAGCGCAAATAAAAGCCATTTCTCCCAGTGTGAGAGATTTCAGCGGTTTGCTGAAATAGAATTCAGCAGCTGATCCGACGCCATAAACGCCGTTATTAAAATAAATCGTATTTAGGTAGGCTTCAAGAATCTCATTTTTCGAATACTTTTTCTCAAGCTGATAGGAGTACGCGAGCTCAGTCAGTTTGCGGCTGAAGGAGCGCTCATGGCTCAAATACAAGTTTCTTGTAAGCTGCTGTGTGATGGTGCTGGCCCCCTGGTCAATCTTTTTGTCCTTCACGTTGGAAGCGGCCGCCCGCACCATCCCCATAAAGTCAAAGCCTTTATGTTCGTAAAAATGGCGGTCCTCGGAAGTTAAAAATATCTGTTTGACTTCTACGGGAATCTTCTTGAAGGGAACCAGCACACGGTTCTCATCATCGCTGACGATTTCCGAGACCAGAGACCCGTCCCTGTCGTACATGTAGCTGTTCTGAACAAGGCTGATCTCTTTCAAATCAATATTCTTATCAAGCACCTGATCCAGGGACTTCATTTGTTTTACTTCTTTTCCGGAAGCGATAACTGTAAATGCAAACAATGGGATTATGCAAAGGAGCAAAATCCATCCGATCATTTTTCGTAACATGGTCACTCTCTTTTCTCCTAAATTCTAGCCATATCGTACCATTCTTTTGAGTTTACGAGAAGGTTAAATTTAGAAGACTCCTCAATTTTTGCTGAGAATCAGCTTGCTTTGGCATACGATTCTTTTTGGAATTTCTTCATGATCCAAAGCAGGCAGGCACCTGCGAAAAAGAGAAATGCTGTGACATAAAAGGCTGCAGAGATATTGAAGTGACTTGATATAATACCGCCGAGAAGAGGTCCGAGAACGTTTCCTAAAAAGCGAAAGCTGACATTGTAGCCGAGGACTTCTCCCTGGATGGAGCCGGGAGCCTGAACGCGGATCGCCGCCGTGATGCATGGCAGAAGGCCGCCCATCGCCATCCCGAATAAAAACCTGAAAACAAGCAGCACACTGAATGAAGAAGCGAGTGCCTGCGGAATAAAAAATAAAGAGGCGGCGATTAAAAGCCCGATTAAAATGCGGCGGTGGCCGTAGCGGTCTCCTAAATCTCCCCATTTTCTTGCCAGCAGCAAACTGCCGAGTCCGGTTGCCGAAAATGCCATGCCGGAGAAAAAGGCCAGATTGTCAGATCCGTGCAGCTCGTTTACATATAAAGCGAGCAACGGCTGGATACTGAAATTTCCTGTTTGAATCAGCATGGTTAACAGCATCATGACCCAAAGCGCGGGCTGGTGAAAAATATAGGAGAGCACTTCTTTTCTCGTATAAGACTGACGTTTATTTATTTTCTCTGTGAGCGGCTGTTCTTTGACCCCGAATAACACGAGAAGAACGGCTAAGAAAATCACAAAGGATGTGATAAAAAAGGTATACGTAAAGCCGAAGTGGTCAGCAAGAACGCCTCCCAAAAGCGGGCCGAACAAGCTTCCGGACACTTGCCCCATTTGGAGCGTGCCAAGCGTTTTGCCAGCTGAGCTTTTAGGCGTCTGCGCGGAAATCATTGCAAGGGATGTCGGGATAAATCCGGTTACAAGCCCCATTGCCATACGCAGAAAAAACAATTGATAAACCGACGTGACAAAGCCCATTAATAAAATGCTGACGGCAATGCCGGTTCCGGTTGTCAAAAGGATTTTCTTGTAACCGCGTTTGTCTCCGAACCGCCCCCAGAATGGGGATACCAAGAAAGCCATTAAAAACGTAATGCCGAACACATAACCGCTCCACCTTTGCACAAAGCCGTTGGAAAAGGTGCTGAGCGTCTCAATATACAAGGAGAGAAAAGGGACGATCATCGTTGTGCTGGCTGATACAAAGAAATTCGCCAGCCACACAATGACAAAGTTTTTCTTGCGGATAGAAATAACATCACCTTCTTATTATTTCGGGTTCCTTACTAATTATAAAGAAACAGTGCACCATTTAAAAGAAACAATGCGGCTGGGAAAATTCATTATTTTTAGAAAATGAAGAAATGAAGAGAAGGAGAATTGATATACTATAAAGATAGCATTCTTCTGATCGGAGGAAAGGCAGGTGTGAAAATAGTGGAGGCAGGCAACTTACTCATTATTGATTTCGAATTTACGATGCCCGAAGGAAAATACAGTCCGCAAAATTTTTTTCCGGAAATCATTGAAGCAGGAATTGTAAAGTCGGTTAATGGTGAAGTAGTTGAGACGTTTTCGAGTTATATCAGGCCGAAAAAATTCCCCAAGCTGACGAAGCGCTGCAGATCATTTTTAAACATTACGCAAAACCAGGTAGATGAGGGGATGAGGTTCGAGGACTTTATCCGTAAATTAAATGAGCTTGATCCTGAAAAAAATTGCACGATCATCACGTGGGGAAACATGGATATGAAAGTGCTGAAGCAAAATTGTATGTTTAACCATATTCCTTTCCCTTTTAAAGGGGAGATGAGAGATTTATCGCTTGAATATAAAAACTTTTTTGGAGACCGGACACTGACCGGCTTGTGGAAGGCCGCGGAAGAGTATGGAGATAAAGGAACCGGCACCCATCATAAGGCGCTTGACGATGCTCTTACAGCCTATAAGCTTTTTAAGCTTGTCGAGCAGGATAAGCAGTATCTTGAAAAACCTAAACCGCCGACAATCGGCGAGAGGATTGATTTATCTGAACTGTTCCGGCGCGCCACATAAAAAACCCAATCTTTCGTCAGACTGGGTTATGGCCGGGTAAAGTATTCTTTTTCTAAAACGTCCAGATTGTTCAGTGAGCGCTTTGCCCATTCTGAATCATCTCTGGTCAGTTTGGCTCTCAGCTGTGCAACCGCTTCCCGCAAAGACTCGTTATAATCCGGCACTTCACTGTCATAGGGCTTCACCATATGATGAGGGATATTGGTCTGTTCGCCGAAAGCGAGCGCTCTTCTCTCATGGAAAAACGGCACATCTGCCTGTTTTGGATTGTGAAGGTCTCCTTGAGCGGGATGGGTAAGAACCGCCTTGATTTTGACTAAATAATGCTGCGGTCTGCAATCTGTTATTTCTCCTATGTATACACCTGTTTTGTAAAATCCTTTTACGATAGAGCCTTTCTCAAATGTACTCATCTGTTATCACCTCGCATTCATTCTATAAAAGTTCCAATTGATTTGCTAGTGAGGAAGGTCCGCGGGGAGCTTGATCGTCACAATGGTTCCTCTTTGAAAGCTGCTGCTGAACGAAATGGTTCCGTGATGATGTTCAATGATGGAAAACGTCACAGTCAGTCCAAGTCCTGTTCCGTTCGTTTTTAAAGAATAATAAGGTTCACCCAGCTTCTGCATTTGGTGATCCGTCATGCCGACACCGTTATCTGAGATTTTGATTACGATCATATGGCCGCTTCTTTTGGCTGAAACTTGGATGACCCCTTTACCCGGGGGGACGGCTTCAATGCTGTTTTTCATGAGGTTGATCACAGCCTGCTTCAGCTTTGTTGCATCCCCGTATACCAAAAGGTCCGGCTCGGCGTCCGCCTCAACTGTCACAGATTTGTAATTGGCATACGAAATCATGAGGGAGCTCGTCTCTCTGATAAGAGAAGATAAATCAAAAATCTCTTTTTCATATAATTGCTGTTTGGCGATATCAAGATAATTTGTAATAATGCCCTGAGCCCGGTCAAGCTCTGACAGCACAAGTTTTTTATAATCCGCACTGGATTTGTTTTGAAAGGATTCATCATTAAAAAGCAGCTGGACAAATCCCCGGACAACTGTCAGCGGATTTCTAACTTCATGAGCCACACTTGCCGCAAGTTCACTCACAATCTCCATTTTTTCCGAATGAATAAGCTGGGAACGCAGGGCGATATTTTCTGCGATGCTTTCTATAATATAAATGCTTAAAAGAAGAACGATGCAGCGGAACAAACCCGATACAGCTGCCTCATAATATAAGGATTCTGAATTTTGAAAATTTAAAATATTCACGGCGGAAAAAACCAAGATGGAGGCGAAAAATAAGAAGATCTCCAAGCAACCGATGAATAAAGACAGCAGCAGTTTTCTCGCTTTGGACATGAATGGCCACTTTTTTTGAAGCAAAATTGGGATGATGATATGAAAAGGCAGCAAAGTGAAAACATAAATGGCGGAAGGCTCAAAAAACAGCAGTTCAAAACATAAGACGGATGCAGCGACTGTTAGCCCGGAAGCAGTGTTTATGTAAAATAAACAAATGATGACAGGAATGATTTGAAGACCGTATTGGATGTAGTCCATTTCCTGTATAGGGAAGATAATGCATAAAACGGAGGCGCCGCATGCAAATAACGTGACCAATCCGTTGTTGATTTTTGGTACAAGGATTGACGGTTTTCCAAGCCAAAACACTTGGTAAAGAAGAATGGGAAACAAAATAAAGCAAATATGCAGGAGATAGTCTTTTAGAATTTCCATTCGAGTGAAATCCTTTCGTATAAAATATGAATCTATTATAACACTTATCATAAGAAGTAATATACAAAATTTCTTTATAAAGAACGCCTTTACGATTGATGCGTAAAGGCGTTTGTGACGAATCTTTACTCTAACGCTGTTTTTATCCGGCGCAGTCCGTCCTGCAAGGTTGCCAGAGGGCATCCTGCATTCAAACGCATAAATCCTTCTCCGCCAGGGCCGTACTTCGTGCCGGGCTCCAAAATAATTTTCCCTTTGTGCAGCATCTTTTGCTGCAGCTCTGCATCAGACAGGCCGTATGCGCGGAAATCGAGCCAGATCAGGTAAGACGCATCAGGCTTCATCATCTTGACATTCGGGAGCTCGCTGATCAAAAAGGCTGCCGCCTCATCCATATTTTTCTCAAGATATGAAATCAGTTCGTCAAGCCACGGCCCGCCTTTTGTGTAAGCGGCTTCGATTGCGCTCACGGCAAACGCGTTTAATCCGCCTAAACCGTTTCGCTGCAGGCTTGCTGAAAATTTAGCGCGCTTCAGCCGGTCTGGAATAATGATTGCTGACGCCTGCAAACCCGCGATGTTAAACGTTTTGCTCGGTGCTGCGCAAGTCACAGAAATCTCAGCGAAATCATCAGAAAGAGAGGCAAACGGTGTATGGGTATTTCCGTAGAGCATCAAATCGGAATGAATTTCATCTGAAACGACTGTAACGCCGTGTTCAAGGCATAATTCGCCGAGCTTCAGCAAATCGTCCCGGCCCCAGGCACGCCCTGAAGGGTTATGCGGATTGCATAAAATAAACATTTTGACGCTCGGATCACTGATTTTTGTCTCCAAATCTTCAAAATCCATTACATATGTTCCGTCTTTTTCTTTAAGCGGATTATGTAAAATACGCCGGCCGTTTTTCTCAATCATATGGTAAAAAGGGGTGTAGACAGGGGATTGGACAATCACTTGATCCTTTGGTTCTGTAAAAGCCTGAACCGCCATGCCCAAAGCTGTGACAACACCGGGACTGAATGTAATGCTTTCCGGGTTCACCTTCCAGCTGTGCCGGTTATGCATCCATGCACACACTGCATCTTTTGTTTTTTGATCTGGAGCTGTATATCCGAAAATTCCTTGTTCCAGGCGCTGTTTTAATGCTTCTGTTATGGCTTCCGGCGCACGAAAATCCATATCCGCCACCCACATCGGGAGCGCGTCTGTCACGCCGAACAATTCGCCTGTCTTGTCCCATTTGACGGATTGGGTGCCGAGGCGCTGTTCTTGTTTATCAAAGTTCATTCTGTTCCACCTCTTATGTATGTTTATTTTTCTTAGCGTAACTATGATAAAATAGATCTGCAAATTTTATTATAAGCGGTGATGAAAATGGAAGAAAGTCAAGCGGTCAGGGAAATGATCAATGTCATTGCCAAATGGGACCCGTTTAAATATGGTGAAGATTTTTATGAAACGGAGGCTGTTGATGTCGTACAGGCCGTCTATGATGAAGACGATCCTGAAGTGTTAGCGAAAAGCATACAGCATATTTTCGAAGCTTCTTTTGAACAAACACTTCCGATCGACAGCTGCCGGAATGTGGCTGGCCAGCTGCTGTTCATTAAAGACAGCAGCTCTTGCACGCCTTGAAAAAACCGGGATACAAACCGGTTTTTTTATTCTGTGATAAACTCTGCAATTCGTTCGGAAACGAATTCAGGGCGTTCCTCCGGCACCAAATGCCCTGTTTCCCGCAATGAATACAGTTTGGAATCCGGCAGGTCACGGTGCAGGCGTTCGCCGATTTTCAACGGAACCACCTTGTCCTCCTCGCCCCAAATCAATAAAGCGGGTTTGCTGATCTTTTTCAATTCCTCAGACTGTAAATCTCCTTCTCTGTGCCGGATGAACCTCGTCATTGCTTTGAAAATCTGTTCATCTTGAAAAGGCTTGCCGTAGCCGTCAATCATCACCTCGTCAATCAGCGATTTGTTGTGGACGACATTTAATAAGTTTTTCATCACGCCTTCTTTGGAAAGCCAGCGTTTTATATAAAGATGAAAATATGGGAGGTGAGTCCCGAAGATAATCGTCGGGTGCGAGCGTTTTAAATAACCTGAACTGCAAAGCAGCACAATCTTTGAGAAGAGCTCAGGCTTTAATAGAGCAGCCGACAGCGATATCTGTCCTCCCATCGAATGCCCGACAAGCGCCGCCTGTTTCACTTGCAAGTGCTCCAGGAGTCCGATGATAAGCATGGCGAGGTTTTGATAGGTATATATAAATGTCCTTGATTTTTCTGATTGGCCGAAAGGAGGCAAATCGAGCGCGATGATGTCATACTGGTCCCGAAGCAAGGGGATTAATTTTCTGAAGCTGAAAGCAGAAGATAAAAAACCGTGTACGCAGACAATTGTTTGTTTGCCCGGATTTTGATAGTGCTCATAATATACATGTACTCCTCCGACTTTAACACGCCTTATTGGTGTAACCGCCTCCATTTTGCCGTCACTCCCTTCATAGGATGTCCTGTATTATGCCCTGAAATTGTCAGTTCTAGCGGAAGTTTCTCCTCGTTTTTTCTTAGCATTCGTCAAAAAACGTGATATAATGTCATGAGATTTCTTGACATTGCAAAGGTGTGAATTGAATGAAATTGACCGAGAAAGAAACAGAAATATTAGAAATTTTAGACGAAAACAGCCGCGCCGACCTAGAAACAATCGCAAAGATGGCCGGTATCCCTGTAAATGAAGTAAAAGCGATCATTGACAAATTGGAAAAAGAAAAGGTTATCATCGATTATTCCGCTATGATCGACTGGCGGAAGGTGGACGGCCATGAAGGCGTGACAGCCATGATTGATGTTAAAGTCACTCCGAAGCGCGGAGTCGGTTTTGACGAAGTGGCGGAGCGGATTTACCGATTCCAGGAGGTAGAATCAGTCTACCTGATGTCGGGCGTATACGACCTGTCTGTCGTGATCCGCGGCAATTCAATGTCTGATGTTGCGCGTTTCGTATCTGATAAACTGTCAACTCTTGATTCAGTTGTGTCTACGACAACACATTTTATCCTGAAAAAATACAAGCATGACGGCAAAGTATTTGAAACGGGAGACGACGACAAAAGAATCGTGGTGTCACCGTAAATGACTTCTTATTTATCCGATTATGTACAACAAATAAAACCATCCGGCATCCGCAGATTCTTTGATTTGGCGGCAACGATGGAAGGTGTTATTTCTTTAGGGGTCGGAGAACCTGACTTTGTAACGGCTTGGAATGTCCGTGAAGCAAGCATTCTTTCCCTTGAACAAGGGTATACGTCATATACCGCTAATGCAGGTTTATACTCATTGCGGGAGGAAATCAGCCGTTATGTCAGCAGCCGGTTTGGTCTTGCATACTCTCCTGACGATGAACTGATTGTGACGGTAGGGGCGAGTCAGGCTTTGGATATTGCGATCCGCGCCATTGTAAATCCCGGTGAGGAAGTGATTATTCCTGAGCCGTGTTTTGTGGCGTATGAATCGCTTGTGTCTTTGACAGGCGGCGTCCCTGTTCATGTCCATACGACGGCTGATAAAGGTTTTAAAGCAACCGCTGAGGATTTTGAAGCGGCAGTGACCGAAAAAACAAAGGCCATTCTCATTTGTTCGCCTTCGAATCCGACCGGCTCGGTTTACTCAAAGAAAGAGTTACATGAAATTGCTGAGTTTGCCAAAACACATGATTTGATTGTACTGAGCGACGAGATTTACGCGGAACTGACATACGATGAGGAATTTACAAGCATAGCAGCATTCCCGGGGATGAAAGAGCGGACGGTTGTCATTTCGGGATTTTCAAAGGCGTTTGCCATGACAGGCTGGAGACTCGGTTTTGCCGCGGCGCCTTCAGAAATTCGCAACGCGATGCTTAAAATCCACCAGTATGCGATGATGTGCGCACCTGCAATGGCGCAATACGCAGCGCTTGAAGGATTGAAAAACGGAATAGAAGACGTAGAAAAGATGAAAAAGAGCTACCGAAGAAGACGTAATTTGTTTGTTGAAACGCTAAATGAAATCGGTCTCAGCTGTCACCATCCGAGCGGTGCTTTCTATGCTTTTCCATCTATCAAAAGCACTGGGATGAGCTCAGAACAGTTTGCCGAGGAGCTCCTGATGCAGGAAAAAGTAGCCGTTGTTCCCGGTAATGTGTTTGGGCCGAGCGGGGAAGGATATATCCGCTGTTCATATGCGACATCAATTGAACAGCTGCAAGAAGCATTGGTGAGAATGAAACGCTTCTTACACAAAACAACATAAAAAAAGATACGAACCTTTTGTTCGCATCCAATAAAAGGGGGAATACTAGAAAGCCTTTGGTATTTGCAGTATATCCTCTTTTTGATATGCTTAAACCTGATATCATATAAAAAAGTTTCCTTTGCGAAAATGAAACATGTATGATATAATTTTAAATTGCGTATAAACAGATATTTAATTTAACTTAGGAGTTGTTATGAATGGCAGCAAAATTTGAAGTGGGCAGTGTTTACACTGGTAAAGTTACAGGATTACAAGCGTATGGTGCGTTTGTTGCATTAGATGAAGAAACTCAAGGTTTAGTACACATTTCTGAAGTGACTCACGGTTTCGTAAAAGACATCAACGAGCACCTTTCAGTTGGCGACGAAGTACAAGTAAAAGTACTAGCTGTTGACGAAGAAAAAGGAAAAATCAGCCTTTCTATTCGTGCGACACAAGCTGCGCCTGAGAAAAAAGAAAGCAAACCAAGAAAACATAAAGCTGCGCAAGTAAGCGAAGAAGCTTCTGCACCACAAGGCTTCAACACATTAAAAGATAAGCTTGAAGAGTGGATCGAAATGTCCAACCGCAAAGACCTTATCAAAAAATAAGCATGAAAAAGCACCGGACAGGAATGTTCGGTGCTTTTTTTATCCTATCGCATTTCAGGATTTGCTGCCTCTTCACGTGATCTTTCCTCGTTTGGTTTAAACAGCAGACCGAGGTTGATTAAGCCGGCGATTCCGACAAGACCGTAAATAATACGGGAAAGAGCTGACCCTTGGCCGCCGAAGATGGCCGCTACTAAATCAAATTGGAAAAATCCGATCAGTCCCCAGTTAATAGCGCCAATGATTGTTAATACTAGGCAAATTCTCTGAATTGTACTCATGTTTTGCAACCTCCTCCATGAATTATTAAAACAGTTATAGATTGTGACAAATTGGAGAATCTATACATGCATTCTCCATATTGAGAGTAGCCGGACGAAACGGCCCAAACTCAGCTTGTATCTGTTCCTTTCCCAGCATCTTGCAAATGAAAACTGCCCGATACGCTGAAAACGGAAAGAGCTGATTGCTTTACATGGAGCGCAGGCATTCTGCATAATGAAAATCTAAGGAGGAGATGTCATGCAAAACTTTACATATTGGAATCCGACGAAATTAATTTTCGGCCGCGGAGAAGTTGAAAAACTCCCGGAGGAACTGAAACCTTACGGAAAAAATGTATTGTTAGTCTACGGAGGCGGAAGCATTAAACGCAGCGGCCTTTATGATCAAGTGATGGAACAGCTGAATAAAGCCGGTGTCACGGTGCATGAATTAGCAGGCGTAGAGCCGAACCCGCGTGTGTCGACTGTTAATAAAGGTGTTGCGATCTGCAAAGAAAACAACATTGATTTCTTATTGGCTGTCGGCGGCGGAAGTGTCATCGACTGTACAAAGGCGATTGCTGCGGGGGCAAAATATGATGGTGATGCGTGGGATATCGTAACGAAAAAACACCAGCCGAAGGAAGCTTTGCCGTTCGGAACTGTATTGACTCTCGCCGCAACTGGTTCTGAAATGAACGCAGGTTCAGTTATTACCAACTGGGAAACAAAAGAGAAATATGGCTGGGGCAGCCCGCTCGTGTTCCCTAAATTCTCTATTTTGGACCCATTGAACACATTTACTGTTCCTAAAAACCACACGATCTACGGAATGGTTGATATGATGAGCCACGTGTTTGAACAATACTTCCACCATGTATCAAACACACCTTACCAGGATCGCATGTGCGAATCTCTTTTACGCACAGTCATCGAAACAGCGCCTAAACTGATCGATGATCTTGAAAATTACGAGCTGCGTGAAACGATCCTTTACACAGGGACAATCGCTTTAAACGGTATGCTGTCAATGGGTGCAAGAGGGGATTGGGCAACTCATAATATCGAACATGCCGTTTCAGCCGTTTACGATATTCCGCATGCCGGCGGACTTGCGATTCTCTTCCCGAACTGGATGAGACATACATTATCAGAAAACCCGACCCGCATGAAGCAGCTTGCGGTGCGTGTTTTTGATGTAGAAGAAGCTGGAAAATCAGATGAGGAAATTGCGCTGGAAGGCATCGACAAGCTGTCTGCTTTCTGGACAAGCCTAGGCGCTCCAAACCGTCTGGCTGACTACGATATAAATGACGAACAGCTCGGCACAATTGCCGACAAGGCAATGGCCAACGGTACGTTCGGCCAGTTTAAATCACTTAACAAAGAAGATGTACTCGCTATTTTAAAAGCATCTCTATAACAAAAGGGGGAAATAGCCGATCCGGCTGCTTCCCTTTTTCTTTGGACTTATGTTACAATTGTTAATCTGTTTTTTGATACAGCAGTATTTGGAGGTTTTACAATGGAAAATTTCACTTATTATAACCCGACGAAGCTGATTTTCGGAAAAGGCCAGCTTGAACAATTAAGAAAAGAAGTAAAGCAATACGGTAAAAATGTTCTGCTTGTCTACGGAGGCGGAAGCATTAAACGTAATGGCCTTTATGACCAGGTAACAGGCATATTAAAAGAAGAAGGCGCCGCTGTCTATGAACTGCCGGGGGTAGAGCCGAACCCGCGTCTTGCCACTGTGGAAAAAGGCATTGACCTATGCAGACAGCATGATATTGATTTTCTGCTTGCTGTGGGCGGCGGAAGTGTAATTGACTGCACAAAAGCGATCGCTGCGGGAGTAAAATACGACGGAGACGCTTGGGACATTTTCAGCAAGAAAGTAACAGCCGAAGATGCACTGCCGTTCGGTACCGTTCTAACCCTTGCTGCTACAGGTTCTGAAATGAACCCTGACTCTGTGATTACAAACTGGGAAACAAACGAGAAATTTGTATGGGGAAGCAATGTAACTCATCCGCGGTTCTCGATTTTAGACCCTGAAAATACGTTTACAGTGCCTGAAAATCAAACGGTTTACGGCATGGTTGACATGATGAGCCACGTGTTTGAACAATACTTCCATAATGTCGAAAACACACCGCTGCAAGACAGAATGTGCTTTGCCGTTCTGCAGACGGTAATCGAAACAGCTCCAAAACTATTGGAGGATCTGGAAAATTACAAACATCGTGAAACGATTTTATATGCTGGCACAATCGCTCTGAATGGCACGCTTCAAATGGGCTACTTCGGCGACTGGGCTTCTCACACTATGGAGCATGCCGTATCAGCTGTTTACGATATTCCGCATGCCGGCGGACTCGCGATCCTGTTCCCGAACTGGATGAGATACACGCTTGATACAAATGTCGGCCGCTTTAAAAACCTTATGCTCAATATGTTTGACATTGATACAGAAGGCAAAACGGATAAAGAAATCGTGCTTGAAGGAATCGACAAGCTGTCTGCGTTCTGGACAAGTCTGGGTGCGCCTTCCCGTTTATCCGACTATGATATCGGAGAGGATAAACTGGAACTGATTGCTGATATCGCAGCCAAAGAAATGGAGCATGGCGGCTTCGGCAACTTCCAAAAACTGAACAAAGATGACGTGCTTGCCATCCTTCGCGCGTCACTCTGATTTTTAAGGACGGAATGACTGCATTCCGTCCTTTCTTCTTGACTTGATTTCACAGATAAGTTCATATAAAGTGAAAGATGAAAACATTATACCGTTATGGAGGGACAAGCAATGACGCATGTACGCTTTGACTACTCAAAAGCGTTGACTTTCTTCAACGAACATGAACTTACATATTTGCGCGACTTTGTAAAAACAGCACACCATAATATTCATGAAAAAACAGGCGCGGGCAGCGATTTTCTAGGCTGGGTGGACCTCCCTGAACATTATGATAAAGAAGAATTTGCGCGCATTAAAAAAAGCGCGGAAAAAATCAAATCTGACTCTGATGTATTGCTTGTTGTCGGTATCGGCGGTTCTTACCTCGGCGCGCGGGCAGCGATTGAAGCGCTTAATCACGCGTTTTACAATACACTGCCGAAAGCAAAACGAGGCAATCCGCAAGTCATTTTCATCGGAAACAACATCAGTTCATCTTATATGAGAGATGTCATGGATCTTCTCGAAGATGTTGACTTCTCCATTAACGTCATCTCTAAATCAGGTACAACAACTGAACCTGCAATCGCTTTCCGTATTTTCCGCAAGCTTCTTGAAGAGAAATACGGCAAAGAAGAAGCGAAAGCGCGGATTTACGCGACAACTGATAAAGAGCGCGGCGCGTTAAAAACACTTTCTAACGAAGAAGGCTTCGAATCATTTGTCATTCCTGATGATGTCGGCGGCCGTTATTCTGTCTTAACAGCTGTTGGTCTCCTGCCGATTGCTGTCAGCGGCGTCAACATTGACGACATGATGAAAGGCGCATTTGATGCGAGCAAGGATTTTGCCACATCAGAATTGGAAGATAACCCTGCATACCAGTATGCGGTCGTTCGCAATGTGCTTTACAATAAAGGCAAAACGATTGAAATGCTTATCAACTATGAGCCGGCGCTTCAATATTTTGCGGAGTGGTGGAAGCAGCTGTTCGGCGAAAGTGAAGGCAAAGACGAGAAGGGCATTTATCCTTCTTCTGCCAACTATTCAACAGACCTTCACTCATTAGGACAGTACGTACAGGAAGGCCGCAGAGACTTGTTCGAAACGGTGCTGAATGTGGAAAAACCTAAACACGAGCTGACAATCGAAGAAGCGGATAACGATCTTGACGGCTTAAACTATTTAGCCGGAAAAACTGTAGACTTCGTTAACAAAAAAGCATTCCAAGGTACAATGCTGGCTCATACAGACGGAAATGTTCCGAACTTAATCGTCAACATTCCTGAGCTGAATGCATATACTTTTGGATACCTTGTTTATTTCTTCGAAAAAGCCTGCGCGATGAGCGGTTATCTCCTCGGCGTCAATCCGTTTGACCAGCCTGGAGTAGAAGCATATAAAGTCAATATGTTTGCATTGCTTGGCAAACCTGGCTTTGAAGAGAAAAAAGCTGAGCTTGAAAAACGTCTCGAAGATTAATGTAAGAAAGCTGACTGGCATTTGCCGGTCGGCTTTTTATCAAATCAGAAAGGTGCTGATGTTCATGAAACAAATGGTCAAACATCTCATCATTGCGGGTTTTTCTGCAGCTGTTTTAGTTATTCTCATATCCTTTGATGCCGTGAATACAGAGCTTTCTTCCAACCTTGGCGGCACACTCTCACACTTTTTTATCCACACCTTTCTTCTGATCGGGCTGCCGCTTGCCATTTTTACCGATGCGGTGCACCATTTTCTGAAATTGAAGCGATCTCACACCCTTTTAACAAAGGTAGGGCTCTATGCAGCTGTTGTATATGTTTCATGGGAATCTGCGGCGGGGATTGCTGCAGCGATGATTGTTTACTTCTTAATTGAATGCGCTTTCTTTTCGGTTGGCCGTGCAAAGGAAAAAACGGTTTCCATGTAATCAGCCTCTGAATGAAGTCTTGTTCTGCGGGACAGGATAAATGAAAAAAGGGGCAGTTTGATGATTACGATACCTTCCGCGATAGATGGACAGCCTTTCTTGCTTCAAGAGCTGGAACAAGTCATGAAGCCGCTCGGTTATGTGATAAACGGCGGCTGGGAGTACGACCACGGCTATTTTGATTATAAAATTGATAATAGAGACGGATATTTATTTTTAAGAATTCCCGTCAATGCCATACAAGGCAGTCTGGATGAACGCGGGGCAGCTGTCCGTATCGGAACTCCGTTTATGCTGAGGCAGGTGTTCCAGGCAGGCCTTGATGATCATGCTGAAGGAGGGCCGTTTCAATCGCTGTTTAATCAATTTTCTGAGCCCGAGAGACGGGACGCAGAGATTGATCCGGCGTATTTGGATATCGGCGCCTCCCTTGTCAAAGAGCTGGAGGATGTTTTGTTGGGTTAAAGCGCAAGGAACTGGTCCGTTTCAAGCACTTTATATGAAAGAGGAGGGGTAATCATAGGCCCTTCCTCTTTTTGTATGCCGATAATAGTGGTGTTGTGATCAAGAAAATAGAGGACGCATGTTTTATAAGCGGCACCATGCAGTTCAGAAGGAACCGAAATCAGCCGCACTTTTTTATCTAATGTCAGTTCGATTAAGCTTTGCGGTTTAGACAGCTGCAATTTGACCCGGTAATGTTCCAGCATCACGCGGCTTAAGAGCTGGGACGTCCCGATAATTTTATTAGCGCCCGCCCGTTCTGCATTGGTGACAAAGCGGTCTGTCAGAATTTCGACAATACAGTATGCCAGCGGATTCAACCCTTTGACTGATAACAGAATCAGCACCGACAGCATGTCCGCCTCCGCTTCACTTTTATATTGGTCGGCAGTGACCATAACTGTGTCCGCCTCAGTAATATTGGCTCGTTTCAGCGTTTCATCATCAGCGGCGTGTCCGCGTATGAAATGGACATTTTCAATGAGCGGCCCTTCTTTTAACGATTCATCAATCAGAACGACTGTCTTGGAGGGCGCCGCCAGCTGAAGCTCTCTCAAAAGGCGATTTGATTTTTCATTCCAGCCGATAATAATCACATGGCCCCGTCCTTTGTAAGCGACCTTTCCCTCTATGTAGCGGTGCTGTTTGCTGAAAGCGGCAGCGGATAAGGTGGCAAAGTAAGCAGTGACAAAGCTTGCGCCGATGAATATCAGCAGCATTCCGGCTGCTTGACCAAGCGGCGTGTGCGGCACATAGTCTCCGTAGCCCACTGTTGAGACGGTAACCACGGCCCACCAAATACCTTCGAAGACGGAAGTAAACTGCTCGGGCTCAAGTAAATAAATGATTTGCCCGAACAAAAGAATCAGAAAAAGAATGATCAGCCCGATTCGGATAAATAACGGCCATCTCAGCCAAGAAATAAAGATCCGGTTTGATTTCATTCTTTTTCCCCTTCTTCAGATAATGAAATAGATAAAATCTGTTTAATAATCGTATTCAGCTTCTCATTTAGCTTTTCCTGGCCGTACAGGTCGCGGGCCTGCTTCATGAGATCAGCTGTATCGTCTTCAAGCTGAATGAGCGGTTCGTCGATTTCGGATTCATTATAAAATTGGATAAATACGTCCAGCCCTTCATTCATCCGGTCAATCGCTGTACTCAGCCGTTCCTTTTCCTCGCTCGTCACTTTCATGTTCATCACACCCGTGCTCTTTTTATAACAGTATGTCCCACTTTCGGCATTGTTTTTCAAAAAATGAACAAAACATATAAAACCGGATTTCTCCATAAACTAAAACAAATAGGCGAGAAAAGGATGGAACAGATGACGATCATTCAAAGAACCGTCGTGGTTTTGATCGGTACGCAGCTTGCGGCATCCGCAGTGATTTTGTTTATTTTCGACTTGAATTCGTATAATCACTTCTCCAATAGCTTCTCATGGCATCATTTTTTGAAAGAGCTGATTGGAGGCTTTTCTTTTTATTTGTTTTCGGCCGGCTTGTTCCTTTTGCTTATCGGAATGTGTGCGCCTAGACGGAAGAAGAAGCGCTTTTCTGTACACGAGAAAGAAAACTCATTAAAATAATCGTAATAAAGAAACATACGATCTTTAAAAAAGGATGATGAAACATGCTGTTTATATTTTTAACAATAGCCGCATTGGGATTGTCGTTTTGGGCACAATTTAAAGTAAAGAGCAACTTTGAAAAGTATTCAAAAGTGGAAGCCTCAAGCGGTCGAACAGGGGCAGAAACGGCAAGACGGATTCTAGATATAAACGGTCTTTACGACGTGCCGGTCGAACCGGTAAGAGGCGCTTTAACAGACCATTACGACCCGACAAGACGGGTGGTGCGTTTATCTGAGCCGGTCTATTACGGCCGCTCAATTTCCGCCATCTCCGTAGCTTCCCATGAAGTCGGACATGCCTTGCAGCATCAGGAGTCATATGGTGCGCTTGTGCTGAGACATAAAATCTTCCCAGTCGTGAATTTTGCATCCGGTGTGGCTCCTCTGCTTTTCTTAGGAGGCATGCTTCTCGGCAGCCTGAATTTGATCGGGCTTGGCATTATTCTGTTTTCAGCCGCTGTCTTTTTCCAGCTGATCACACTGCCGGTCGAATTCAATGCAAGTTCACGCGCGAAGCAAATTATTGTGTCAGAAGGATTCATCCGGAACAATGAAGAGAATGGGGTAAATAAAGTGCTGAGCGCCGCCGCCTTAACGTATGTGGCCGCCGCCCTGGTTTCCCTGTTTGAACTTCTTCGCTTTGTGATGATCTTCTTAAACGGTCGTAATGAGAATTAACGTTAAGGAGGTGGCCCCTTACCATTTATGGTAAGGGCTTTTTTTGCTTATATTACAATTGATCGCCATTTTTGTTTTGATTGGCATTACGGCTGTTTTCGTTGCAGCAGAATTTGCAATCGTCAAAATCAGAGGTTCAAAAATCAATCAGCTCATCGAAAGCGGAGACAGCCGGGCGCTTGCCGCACATAAAATCATCTCCAATCTTGACGAGTATTTATCAGCCTGCCAGCTCGGGATTACAATTACAGCCCTCGGCCTTGGATGGCTTGGTGAACCGACATTTGAACGCATTCTTCATCCCTTATTTACAGCGGCAGGCATACCGGAACCGTTTAACCACATAGTCACATTTGTAATTGCATTTATCATCGTCACTTTTTTGCATGTGGTAATGGGTGAGCTTGCGCCGAAAACGGTTTCCATTCAGAAGGCTGAAGCTGTCAGTTTATGGATTGCAAAGCCGCTGATCTGGTTCTATAAAATCACATATCCGTTTATTAAAGCATTGAACGGCTCTGCAAGTTTTCTTGTGAAATTGTTTGGCTTTCATTCAGTCAAGGAGCATGAGGTTGTCATCAGCGAGGAGGAACTGAGGCTGATCCTGTCAGAAAGCTATGAAAAAGGGGAAATCAACCAGTCCGAATTTCGCTATGTGAATAAGATTTTTGAATTCGACAACCGCGTGGCGAGAGAAATTATGATTCCGCGAACAGAAATCGTTGTCATTTCTCTGGAACAGTCGCTTGAAGAAGCGATTCATCTCATCATTAACGAACGGTATACACGGTATCCTGTCATCAAAGAAGATAAGGATCATATTTTAGGGATTATCAACAGCAAAGATATGTTTAAAGCGTATTTTCTCGGCCAGCCGATTAAGCTGAAGCAAATTATGAGGCCTGTCATCAGAGTCATTGAAAGCATTCCTGTCCAGCAGCTTTTAATCCGCATGCAGAAGGAACGGATTCATATGGCGATTCTCGTAGATGAATACGGGGGAACGGCGGGGCTTGTAACTGTCGAGGATATTATCGAAGAAATCGTCGGGGAAATCCGTGATGAATATGATCAGGATGAAACGCCGCATATTTTGAAAAAAGGCGAGCACCATTATGTGATGGATGGCAAAGCGCTAATAGATGAAGTGAACGACCTGCTCGACATTGCCATTGAGAATGAAGAAATTGATACGATTGCAGGCTGGCTTCTGACGCAAAAAATGGAGCTGGAAGCAGGAGATGTGATACAGGCGGAGGGCTGCGAATTTAAAATCCTCGACGCTGAAGACCATCACATTCGATTTGTCGAAATCAAAAAAACAGAGTTTTAATCAAAAACAGCCGGGGATCGCGGCTGTTTTTTTGAGCTCAAAGAAAATCAGGACAAAAGGCTTCTGAAAATTGATCAGTGTTTTGTCATCGGCAAGAGGCTTTTTTTCTGAAAAAATGAATGCTTCAAAGGCCTTTTTCTACATAAGATATAAAAACCGCACACGCAGGAAGGAGTGGCTGTATGAAAAAGGCTTGGTGGAAGGAAGCGGTGGTCTACCAAATTTATCCCCGCAGCTTCAAGGATTCAAACAGCGATGGAATCGGAGATATTCAAGGAATCAGGTCCAAGCTTCCGTACATAAAAGAACTTGGTGCCGATGTGATTTGGATTTGTCCTTTGTACGACTCACCCAATGCGGATAACGGCTATGATATAAGAGATTATAAAAACATATTGAGCGATTTCGGCACAATGGCAGATTTCGATCAGCTGCTTCATGATATTCATGAGCTTGGCATGAAGCTCATTATGGATCTTGTCGTGAATCATACAAGTGATGAACATCCATGGTTCATTGAATCACGCGCATCTTTACAATCCCAAAAACGCGACTGGTATATTTGGAAGGACGGGAAAGACGGAAAAGAGCCAAACAATTGGGAAAGCATTTTCGGAGGATCGGCTTGGCAGTATGATCAGCAGACAAGCCAGTATTATCTCCACCTTTTTGATAAAAAGCAGCCAGACCTGAACTGGGAAAATCAAGAGGTAAGAAACGCCGTTTATGACATGGTCAATTGGTGGCTCGATAAAGGCATAGACGGATTTCGGGTGGATGCCATTTCTCATATTAAGAAAAAAGAAGGGCTGCCTGATCTGCCGAATCCGAAAGGGCTGCCCTATGTTCCTTCTTTTCCTTATCATATGAATGCTGAGGGCATATTGGATTTTTTAACAGAGCTGAAGGAAAACACATTTTCCCGCTACCCGATCATGACGGTCGGAGAGGCAAACGGTGTAGCGGCAAAGGAGGCGGCTGAGTGGGCGGGGGAGGAATCCGGCATTTTCAGCATGATTTTTCAATTTGAACATCTCGGCCTGTGGGATATAGAGGCCAATGAAAGCATCGATATCGCTGCATTCAAACGGATTTTAACAGAGTGGCAGAACCGTTTGGAGGGAATTGGCTGGAATGCTTTGTTTATGGAAAACCATGATCAGCCCCGTTCTGTTTCTGTATGGGGAGACGACGGGAATTCCTTAAAGGAAAGTGCAAAAGCACTCGCCTCTGTTTATTTTCTGATGAAAGGAACGCCGTTTATTTATCAGGGACAGGAAATCGGCATGACCAATGTGGCGTTTCCTTCCATTGAGGATTATGATGATGTCGCGATGAAGCGGCTGTATGACATAGAGACCGCAAAAGGCGCTTCTCACGAGGAAGTAATGAAGATTGTCTGGAAAAAGGGTAGAGACAATTCACGAACACCAATGCAATGGAATGCATCTTCTCACGCTGGGTTTTCCGATGCCAAGCCATGGATTGGGGTAAATGACAATTACACATGGCTGAACGCCGAGGCGCAAATAAACGATAACACATCTGTCTATCACTTTTACAAAAGCTTGATCAAACTCCGCCAAACATATGATGTATTTATTTATGGCCAATACGAGCTGATTTTGCCGGAAGATCAGCAAATCTTTGCATACCTTCGCAAAAACGAGAGCCAAACTGCGCTAATTGCGGCAAATCTGACGGGTGCGCCGGCGTTCTGCAGATATCCCGCATTGCCGTTATCTTCTGACAAACTCCAATTGTCGAATATGGAAACAGAACTGCATAAGCATACGACATCATTGCTGTTAAAACCTTATGAAGCCAGAGTATACCTATGGCAATAAAACTCCAGAAAAAAGCTGGAGTTTTTGTTTTCTTCAGGTTTATGAGCCTGATTTAACAGGAAAAAAAGAACACAGAACGAATATGCAAAGAGAAGAAGGGAATTGAAAGGAGAAACAAATGCTGAAAACTCTGCAAATCAAAACAAACAAAAGAGATGAAATGGTTGAAATCACTCACGAGGTCGAAGCGTTTCTTCAAGAAACAGGAGTGGCAAGCGGGGCAGCGCTGATTTACTGTCCGCATACGACGGCGGGCATTACAATTAATGAAAATGCCGATCCCGATGTGAAAAGAGATATGCTCCGAAGATTTGATGAGATGTATCCATGGGACCATGAGCTGGACCGCCATATGGAAGGCAATACAGCTGCACATATGAAGTCCAGTACGGTAGGCGCTTCACAGCATGTCATCATTGAAAACGGGCGTCTCATTCTCGGGACGTGGCAAGGTATTTATTTCTGCGAATTTGATGGTCCGCGCCAACGAACTTGCCATATCAAAATCATGGAATAACAGGAGGTGCTTCTATGACTCAATGGATGAAAGCACTATCATTATCAAAGCCTGTCATTCAGGCGCCGATGGCAGGCGGCCTGGTCACACCCCGACTGGCAGCCGCTGTGTCGAATGAAGGCGCGCTCGGAAGTCTCGCTTCCGGATATCTCAGTCCAGGTACGCTTGAAAAACAAATCATCGAGATGCAGGAATTGACCAGCAGCGCTTTTCAGGTAAATGTGTTTGTGCCGGAAAAAAGGAAGACACCGGACGATAAAACGGTTCACACATGGAAACAGAACATTCCGTTTGCGGAACAGGCGGCTGCTTTTCCTTTAGAGGAGGAAGAGTGGGAGGATTTTCATCAAAAAATAAATCTGATTCTTACATACAATGTAAGAGCCTGTTCATTTACGTTCGGCATTCCGCCTGATGAAAGCATTCATTTATTAAAGAAAAATGGCTGCTGTCTTATCGGAACGGCTACTTCGCCGCAAGAAGCCGTCCTGCTGGAAGAGCGCGGAATGGATATCATCGTGCTGCAAGGCAGTGAAGCAGGCGGCCACCGTGGTTCTTTTCTGCCGGTCAGCGGAGAGTCTTCAATTGGCTTAATGTCACTGATTCCCCAAGCCGCAGACGCTGTTTCAGTACCCGTGATTGCGGCAGGCGGAATTGCAGACCGCCGCGGCGTCCAAGCGGCTCACTGTCTCGGAGCGCAAGGTGTACAGGTCGGGACTCCATTTCTTATGTGTGAGGAAAGCGCAGCCTCTGAAACGTACAGACAGGAATTAAAAGAAGCGCATGGAACAGACACGCGCCTTACCGCATTGTTTTCGGGGAAGCCTGCAAGGGGGATAGTCAACCAATGGATGAAAGAGCAACAAGCTGAAGAGGCAAATACACTTCCTTATCCATTGCAAAACACGTTAACAAAACCGATGAGAAAACATGCCGCCGCAGCCAAAGATTCCGGTCACATGTCTCTGTGGGCGGGGCAATCAGTCGGAATGCTCAATGGGCCCGCTGACGTGAAAACGCTGATAGCTGAGCTTTGCCAATCGTAACATAACTAACAGAGGTGACAGACGATGAACATTCTTCAATATTCTTATAAAAAGAAAGGGAAAATTGAGTTTGTATTTGAAGACTGGCCTCATTCAAAAGTTACAATGGCTCCCATCAAAGGGTATTATTTTGTCCGGTTTATCAAGTGGAGCAGCCAAGATCCCATCGTGACGAGAAATGACCTTGAAAAAATGGAATGGGCTGCGAACCAGTATGTCGGCACAGCCCCTTTCTATCGAAAACGAAAAGCATTTGAAACCCCATCGTCCCCAAAATAGACGGTGGGGTTTTTAGCGGGTGATCGGATAGAGTGACGGAATATCAAGTCTGGTCGCTTGTGAAAGGAGATAAGCTGACTGTACGGCTCCTTTTCGTCTGAAAGAATTCAGCTTATCAACAATTTGCTGAGCGTTTAAAATTCCCAGGCCGTGAGCAAAATATTTGTCCTTTTCTAATAAAATCACATTTTCGCCTCTCCACTGCGCTTTCTGCGGATCAAATTCAGGATTTTTAAAATACAAACAGTCTCCAAGGAAAAAGTGATGTCCCGTTTCCGTATATATCGGCAATTTCTCATAATGCCAGTCATATAAAATAATTCTGTCAAAGGCTGCGTCGAATTTTTCTTCTCCGATGGTTTTAAGCAATGCTAAGTAATAAATCACAACGATTGCCGTCGCGCATTCAAACGCGTAAAACGGGCCGTTTTCTGCAATATCCCGAATCGCCTTTGAAGGCGGCATTTTATACTTAAGCTCCAGAGCCCCTTCCGGTGAAACCCGCCAATACGCTGTATTCCCGTATGTTTTTACAAAGGTGGCGAACTTCGCCCCGCTTTTATGCAGCGCTTTTGCCGATTCAACAATGTTCATGCGCAAATGAAGCTCAAACATCAGTTCAGCGATCGAATGATAATCAAACTGAACGGGTGTATCAATCATTTCTTTTAGCAGCGGATTCAGGTTTTTGTCTATTTGCCAGTTTTCAATGTCTTGGGGACGGAGCCATTGCCCGGATACAATAATCATCTGAAGCCCCCCTTGTTTTTTATAAACTATGCACAAGGCTTGGGCAATGAAAGCTAAAAAGACAGAGAAATGTTGAAAAGGAAATTTCTTCTATTTTAAAAACTTTTTAAAGCAGCCGATATATACTGTATCAAACCTGAAGGAGAAGCTGGATATGAAGACTTTTATCAATTGGCTGACAAAACCGTCTATTTCTAGAAAACTAATTATTTCATTTGTTGTGATTTTAATCATTCCGATTCTTATATTGGAATTCAGTTCTTACCGCTCAGCAAGCGGAAAACTGGATCAGGAAATCATGGGAAATGCGAAAAATAGTGTCGATTCATTTAATACAACCGTTACAAATGATTTAGGAGCAAAAGCGAAAGGCGTCAGCTTTTTCAGCGAATCACTGAAAAGCTCCGCGTTTAAAGGAAAATCCAAACAGGAAGAGCTTAAAACCAAGTTTTCGCAATATGTTTCCATTAACCAAGACGTAGCCAGAATTTACGGAGGGGCAGAAAACGGCACATATGTACAGGCACCGAAAGAAAAATTGCCGGATGGCTACGATCCGAGAAAACGCTCTTGGTACCAGGATGCAATGAAAGCCGGCGGTGAAATCGTAGTGACCGATCCTTATGTGGCAGCCAGCGACGGAAGCATGGTCATTACCATTGCTCAGGAATTGAAGGATGGTTCAGGCGTCGTCGCCATGGATATCACAATTGATAAACTGTTAGAACAGTTGAAACAAATTAAAGTCGGAAAAGAAGGCTATGCTTTCATCGCGACGAAAAACAAAACATATGTTGCCCATCAAAACCATAAGGCTGGTGAAAAGCTGTCTGGCGACTGGGTTGCCAAAATGTATAACAAGGACAGCGGCGAGCTGCAGTACACCCTGTATCATGAAGATAAAAAGATGACATATACGACAAATCAACTGACTGGCTGGAAAATTGCCGGCACCATGTATATGAGTGAAATCAAGGAATCCTCAAAATCTGTCCTGACAACAGGCATGATCGTGCTGATTGCTTCAATACTGGCAGGCGGGATGTTAATCCTGTTTATCGTTGGTTCGATCACAAAACCGTTAAAACGTCTGGTTCAATCATCAAAAATGATCAGCAGCGGAGATCTGACAGAAACCATCGAGATCCGTTCGAAAGATGAACTGGGCGAGCTTGGCGAAAGCTTCAATGAAATGGGACAATCCTTGCGTTCGCTTATCAGCGCCATTCAAGACTCGGTTAATAATGTTGCCGCATCATCCGAACAGCTGACTGCATCCGCCGGGCAAACGAGCAAGGCGACGGAACATATTACAATGGCAATTGAGCAGTTCTCAAACGGAAACGAAGAGCAGAGCGAAAAAGTGGAGTCCAGCTCTCATCAGCTGAACATGATGAATGAAGGGCTTCAGCAAGTCTCACAAACATCATCAGACATTACGAAAGCGTCTATCCAATCAACGGAAATCGCGGGTACAGGCGAGAAGTTTGTCCAGCAGACAGTCGGGCAGATGAATTCAATTAATGAGTCGGTTCAGCAGGCTGAAGCAGTGGTGAAAGGGTTAGAAGAAAAATCAAAAGATATCACGAGTATTTTACGAGTCATCAATGGGATTGCTGATCAAACAAACCTGCTGGCATTAAATGCAGCCATTGAAGCGGCGCGGGCCGGGGAATCTGGACGAGGCTTCTCTGTTGTAGCGGAGGAAGTGCGTAAACTGGCCGTTCAATCTGCAGATTCATCTAAAGAAATCGAGAATCTGATCCAGGAAATCGTTGCAGAAATCGAAACTTCTCTTCACATGTTTAAAGCCGTTAATCAAGAAGTGCAATCAGGGCTAGTTGTCACAGACAATACAAAGGAAAGCTTCCAAAGTATTTTCAGCATGACAAATGAGATTGCAGACAAATTGCAGACGATGAATACAACCGTAGAACAGCTGTCAGGCCGTTCAGAGCATGTATCGGCAGCAGTGAGCGGAATTGCCGATGTTTCAAGAGAAAGCTCGGCAAGCATTCAAGACATTGCTGCATCGGCCGAGGAGCAGCTTGCTTCTATGGAAGAAATCAGTTCATCAGCCACTACCCTCGCGCAGATGGCAGAAGAGCTCCGTGATCTGACAAAGAAATTTAAAATTGAATAAGACAAAAAACAGCGCTTATGAAGCGCTGTTTTTTTGTATAAGAAATAATATAAAAGACCTGTCTAAATCGGTGAGTTTTGAACTATTTTTCATTTTTTCCTTCATTTTCAATGTAAGATAAAGGAATATCAGTCGATATAATTTGTAAATTATTGAAAGAAGGTTCAAGAGGAATGAAAAAAACACTCACCACCATTCGCAGATCATCAATTGCCAGGAGACTCATTATTTCTTTCCTGCTGATCTTAATTGTCCCGATTACGGCACTATCCGTAAGCGCTTATCAATCAGCAGTTGCATCTCTTGACATACAGATGACGCAAAGCGCAAAGGAAAACGTTCAAATATTAGATAACATTATTGATGGCAAGATCAAAACGACTGAAAAAAGCCTCTCGTTTTTCAGCGATTGGGCGACAGCAGACAGGTTGAAAGACAAGGAAAAAACGGAGCTCAAACAAGAATTTAAACAATTTATTCAAATGAATGACAATGTCGCTGCGGTGTTTTCAAGCAGCAAAGACGGAACATTCACACGCTATCCGCACGCAGACATGCCGAGTGACTTTAATGCTTTAGAACGTGACTGGTACACAGAAGCGATGGCTAATAAAGGAAAGACAATTGTGACCGAACCTTACGAATCCATTTCATCAGGAAAAATGGTTGTTACCATTGCACGCCAGACAAAGGACGGATCAGGCGTTGTCGCCATGGATATGAAAATCGATGATCTTGTGGCTACAGCAAAAGAAATCAGTATTGGTAAAGAAGGCTATGCCTTTATCCTCAGCCAAAATAAAAAAATCATCGCCTACTCCGGTGAAAAAGCGGGAACGCAGTTAGAAGGGGAGTGGATAGACAAACTTTACAAAGACAAAAGCGGCGACTTTGAATATACGCACAAAGGAAAGAAGAAGAAAATGGCGTTCGCTACAAGCGAAACGACAGGCTGGAAAATCAGCGGCACGATGTATGCCGACGAGATTCATGATGCCGCAAGCAGGGTTCTTGTTATGGCATCAGTTGTTCTGGCCATTGCCATTGCAGCCGGAATAACGGCGATTTATTTTGTCATCCGGTCGATTACAAGGCCTTTGAAACGCATCGTGGCGTCAGCTGAAAAAATCAGCAAAGGCGATTTAACAGAAACGATAGAAATCAAATCAAAAGACGAACTCGGGGTTCTGAGCCAAAGCTTCAACAATATGGCGCACTCTCTCCGCTCGCTGATCTGCGGCATCAAAGAATCTGTAGAACATGTCGCCTCATCGTCAGAAGAGCTGACAGCTTCCGCAGATCAGACAAGCAAGGCCACTGAACACATTACAATGGCGATCGAACAATTTTCAAACGGAAGCGAAAACCAGAGCGACAGAATCGAGACGACAACAGAACAAATTAACGAAATGAACGACGGACTGGCAGAGCTGGCCCGGGCAGCGGCAGTCATTACAGAAACCTCTGCAGACGCCACCGAAGTGTCAAGCGCAGGGGAAACACTCGTTCAGAGAACAGCCGGCCAAATGAATACGATTGATCATTCTGTGAAAGAAGCGGAGAAAGTGGTCAAAGGCCTGGAAATCAAATCAAAGGATATCACAAATATTTTACGTGTTATCAACGGCATCGCAGATCAAACCAATCTTTTAGCATTAAATGCCGCCATTGAAGCGGCGAGAGCAGGCGAGTACGGACGAGGCTTTTCTGTGGTCGCTGAAGAAGTGAGAAAACTTGCGGTACAGTCGGCAGATTCAGCTAAGGAAATTGAATCGCTGATCAGCGAAATCGTAAAAGAGATTCATACATCATTAAACGTGCTTCAATCTGTAAATAAAGAAGTGGAAACAGGCCTGGTCATGACAGACGAAACAAAACAAAGCTTTAACCATCTATCAAAAATGACGAATCAAATTGCCGCAGAACTGCAAAACATGAATGCGACGGTTGAACAGCTGTCGGCGGGTTCTCAGGAAATATCCGCTGCTTCTATAGATATCGCCGCTATTTCTAAAGCAAGTTCGGACGGCATTCAAGATATCGCCGCTTCAGCCGAGCAGCAGCTTGCCTCCATGGAAGAAATCAGCTCATCGGCGCAGACGCTTGAAAAAATGTCCGAAGAGCTGCGAGATTTGACAAAACGATTTAAATTGGATAATTAATAGGTCTAAATCACTAATTTTTAATAGGGATTTAGTTATTTTTCTTGAATTTC
This sequence comes from Bacillus sp. AF23, assembly GCF_020861455.1. Classification (NCBI taxonomy): domain Bacteria; kingdom Bacillati; phylum Bacillota; class Bacilli; order Caryophanales; family Bacillaceae; genus Bacillus; species Bacillus sp. AF23. The sequence continues at coordinate 29,678 of NZ_JAJHVY010000030.1, read as the reverse complement.
TTCTTTTTTAATGTATATATTTACCCATTTTCAGCCGATATGAAGGGTAGCATAAAAAAGGAGAAATGAACTGATGAAAAAAATACTCCAACTTATCAAACAGAGATCAATTACACGGAAGCTTCTTGTTTCCTTTCTATCGATTCTCATCATACCGGTTGCCATAGTAGCTGCGATTGCTTATGAGTCTGCCAGCAGCTCGCTCGACAGACAGATGATGGGAAGCGCCCTAGAAAATGTACAGCAACTAAACGACATCATTAACACCAGCATCGGAGAAAAAGAAAACAGCGCCGAATACTTTAGTGAATGGCTGACACAAAAGAAATATAAAGCAAAGAGCAATGCCAGCATTGAAGAGAAATTCTCACAATATATTAAAATCAATAAAGACGTGGAATCCATTTATACGAGTGACAAAGACGGGCGCTTTACCCGTTATCCGGATTTGCCGATGCCAAGCGATTATAATCCCGTTGAACGGGACTGGTACAAAAAAGCGGTTGCCAATAACGGCAAAGTCGTCATAACAGATCCATACAAAACAGCATCTACGAATACAATGGTTGTGACAATTGCCCAGCAGACAAAAGACGGATCAGGCGTTATCGCGATCAACATGACGATCGATAACCTGCTGAAAACGACGAAACAAGTGAACATCGGCACAGAAGGCTATGCTTTTATTATGACGAAAGACAAAAAGGTCGTTGCGCATCCTGATGAGACTTCAGGAACCGAATTGAAAGGCGACTGGCTTGAACAGATGCTGTCTGCCGATAAAGGCGATTTTCAATACAGCATGAACGGCGATAAGAAAAAAATGGCCTTTGATACGAACAAGCTAACGGGATGGAAGATAGGCGGAACGATGTATCTGGACGAGATTCACGATGCGGCTAAGCCTGTGCTTCACCTCGCATTAATTGTCCTGATTGCAGCCATTCTCGTTGGTATCATCGTGATGACATTGGTTATTCGATCAATCACGACACCGCTGAAACAGCTTGTCGGTTCGTCTAAGCGGATCAGTGAGGGAGATTTAACGGAAACAATTGATATCCGTTCAAAAGATGAACTGGGCGAACTGGGCAAAAGCTTTAACAATATGGCGTCTTCACTTCGCTCTCTCATACACGCCATTCAGGATTCGGTAGACAATGTTGCCGCTTCCTCCGAGGAATTGACGGCATCTGCCGCGCAAACAAGCAAGGCGACCGAGCATATCACATTGGCAATAGAACAATTTTCAAACGGCAATGAAAAACAAAATGAAAACATCGAAACAGCGGCGGAGCATATTTATCAGATGAATGACGGATTGACGAATATGGCTCAAGCTTCTGAAGTCATTACAGATTCATCTGTTCAATCGACAGAAATCGCGAGTGCGGGCGGACAGCTTGTTCATCAGACTGTCGGCCAAATGAACGTGATAGACAAGTCCGTGAAAGAAGCGGAACAAGTTGTTCGCGGATTGGAAACCAAATCAAAAGACATCACAAACATTCTGCGCGTGATTAACGGTATTGCTGACCAGACGAACCTGCTTGCACTAAACGCTGCCATTGAAGCGGCGCGCGCGGGTGAATACGGGCGCGGCTTCTCCGTCGTAGCGGAAGAAGTCAGAAAGCTGGCTGTACAGTCCGCTGATTCAGCTAAAGAGATTGAAGCGCTCATCATTGAAATTGTGAAAGAAATCAACACATCTCTCGGCATGTTCCAGTCTGTGAACCAAGAGGTGCAAACAGGCCTTGACATCACAGATCAAACAGAGACAAGCTTTAAACGAATCTCTGAAATGACAAACCAGATAGCCGGAGAACTGCAAAACATGAGTGCGACGGTTCAGCAGCTTTCTGCCAGCTCTGAAGAGGTATCGGGAGCGTCTGAGCATATTGCATCGATTTCTAAAGAAAGCTCAGCCCACATTCAAGATATCGCGGCATCAGCCGAAGAGCAGCTTGCTTCTATGGAAGAAATCAGCTCATCAGCAGAAACACTTTCAAGCATGGCTGAAGAGCTTCGCGATATGACAAAACGGTTTAAAATCGAATAATGAGTCAAAACACCCAAGGTTCTGCACTTGGGTGTTTTTTTTAGTTTTTTTATTAAAGCTTTTATCCTAGCTTGACGATATTATTTTTAGCTTAAAGGAGGAATTATCGAGAATGGGAAAATTCATACATTGGATCAAACAGCCATCAATCAGCAAACCGCTTATCGCTGCGTTTCTGACAGTGCTCATTTTGCCGATTGGGGTATTAGCATATTTCAGTTATCAATCAGCTTGGAACGCGCTGGACAGGGAACTCACGAATAGTGCAATAGGAAACGTTGAAGAACTCAACAGCACACTTGAAAACAAATTGAAAAATAAAGTAAAAGCAATAGATTATTACAGTGAGACGATTGATAAGGACATATTACAAGGCAAAAATAAAACCTTACTGAATGAAAAATTTAAGCAGTACACAACACTAAATGCCGATGTAGGAGCAATCTATGCGGCTTCAGAAAATAAAAAGCTCTACAAATATCCGGAAAGCGGCGTTCCTAAAGGTTTCGATCCGACAGAACGTGACTGGTACAAACAAGCCGTTGCAAAAAAAGGACAGGCTGTTTTCTCAGAGCCGTATACTGACGAAGCGACAGGAGATATCGTTGTTACGATTTCCAAACAATTAAAAGATGGCTCAGGGGTCATAGCGCTTGATTTAAATCTGGATGAAGTGCTGACAGCTTCACAGAGAATAAAAATCGGTAAAAACGGCTTTGCATTTATTACAACTGGCAACAAAAAATATATCGCCCATCCGACGATTAAGCCAGGAACAACTGGATCCGGCGACTGGACAAAAGAGGTATATTCAAAAGCAGACGGCTCATTTGAATACACCTTCGAAGGCAAAGAAAAGAAAATGGCATTTGCGACAAATAAACTGACAGGGTGGAAAATCGCAGGTACGTATTTTGTCAGTGAATTGCAAGATGCTTCAAGTCCGGTACTGAACACTGCCGTTATCATTCTATGCGTGTCAATTGTGATCGGCGGCATACTCATTCTCTTTATTATACGCGCCATCACCAAACCGTTAAGAAAACTGGTTTCAACATCTGCGAAAATCAGCAGCGGAGATTTAACGGAAGTAATTGATATTCAGTCGAAAAATGAGTTTGGCCAGCTAGGAGAAAGCTTTAACGAGATGTCTGAATCATTGCGTTCTGTCATCGGTGTTATTCAAACGTCTGTAGAAAATGTCGCATCATCTTCTGAAGAACTGACGGCAAGTGCGGCCCAAACGAGTAAGGCGACTGAACACATTACGCTGGCAATCGAACAGTTTTCGAATGGCAACGAGGCGCAAAGCGAGAAATTGGAAACAAGCTCAGATCATCTTTCTCAAATGAACCACGGCATATCAAAAGTGGCCCAGGCTTCATCGACCATTACAAAGTCTTCAATCCAGTCCTCTGAGGCAGCCGGAAGCGGAGAAAAACTGGTAGAGCACACAGTCGGCCAAATGAAGACAATCGATGAATCCGTTCAAAAAGCTGAAGCCGTCGTCAAAGGCCTTGAAACAAAATCTCAGGACATTACCAGCATCTTAAATGTAATCAATGGCATTGCCGATCAAACGAACTTGTTGGCTTTAAATGCAGCAATTGAGGCAGCCAGAGCCGGAGAATACGGCAGAGGCTTCTCTGTTGTAGCGGAAGAGGTCAGAAAACTTGCTGTGCAATCTGCAAGTTCTGCGAAGGAAATTGAAGGATTAATTCAAGAGATTGTCAGAGAAATCAGCACGTCGCTCTCTATGTTCCAATCCGTGAATCATGAAGTAAAAGAAGGTTTGCAAATTACAGATCAAACAGCTGAAAGCTTTAAGCAAATCTATGAGATGACATCGCAAATATCCGGTGAATTGCAAAATCTGAATGCGACGGTTGAACAGCTGTCAGTCGGGTCACAGGAAGTATCAAGTGCGGTTGAGGAGATTTCCGCAGTAGCGAAAGAAGGCTCAGCGGGCATTCAAGATATCGCAGCTTCGGCGGAAGAGCAGCTTGCGTCTATGGAGGAAATCAGCTCTTCAGCTGAAACATTGGCGAACATGGCGGAAGAACTTCAAGACATTACGAAAAAATTTAAAATTGAATCTTAATAGAAAAAGAAAGCGGCATATCTTTGCTGCTTTCTTTTTTTTGTTTCTTGATAAAAACAAAAACAAACAAAAAGTATTCAAAAACAAACAAACATCATATATAATGAAAGCGGATACAAATAAAAGGGACGGGGGAAGATGAAATGGTGAAACATGTATGGGAATCAGAACATGCCGCCCAGCTGCCTAAGGGTGTTGAAGAGTTGGTGTATCGGTCCAATTTAATCGGTGCAGACCGCACTGTATGCAACTGGGGCGGCGGCAATACGTCGATGAAAACAACGGAGAAGGATTTCAGAGGCCGCGAAACAGAAGTGATGTGGGTAAAAGGAAGCGGCTCAGACTTGGCAACAATGAAAGCGCATAACTTTACCGGTCTGAGATTAGATGACATCCGTCCGCTGATTGAAAGAGACCAGATGTCAGATGAAGAAATGGTAGATTACTTGTCTCATTGTATGATAGACAGCAAACATCCCCGCCCTTCCATTGAAACACTCTTACACGCATTTTTGCCATACAATCATGTTGACCATACCCATCCGGATGCGATTATCAGTATTTGCTGCGCAGATCATGGAAAACAAATTGCCGAAGATATTTACGGCAGCCGGTTTGTGTGGGTGCCATACGTTCGCCCGGGATTTACTCTGTCTAAAATGATCGCAGACGGCGTGGCAAACAATCCAAATGCCGAGCTTGTCTTAATGGAAAAACACGGCTTAGTCACTTGGGGAGATACGTCAGAGAAGTGTTATGAGAAAACGATCTCCATTATTCAAGAAGCTGAGCAGTACATTCATGAACGCCTCAACCAAAAACAGCGATTCGGCGGCAGGCGATACGAGTCACTGACAGCAGATAAGCGGAAACAAATTCTGGCGGGTATCATGCCTGTTATCCGAGGAGCTGTAAGTGATGAAAAGAAAATGATCCTCTCCTATGACGATCATGAAGAGGTATTAGAATTTGTAAACAGCGTGCAAGCGCCGGAGCTTTCTCAAATTGGCGCTGCGTGTCCGGATCACCTCGTTCATACAAAGCGTGTCCCGCTGTACATTGAATGGAATCCGGAAACGCAAGATGTACAGGAGCTGGAGGATCTTTTGAAGTCAGGGATCGAGCGCTTCAAAGCAGAGTATCAAGCTTACTTTGCACGCAATCAGCAGGAAGGGGATCAAATCTTTGAATCAGCGCCGCGTGTCATATTGATTCCTGGCATTGGAATGGTCAATACGGGAAAAAGCCTTGCCATGTCAAAAGTTAGCGGTGCTTTATACCAGAGAGCTATTGCTGTAATGAAAGGATCTGCCTCACTCGGACGATTTGTTTCATTAAACGAAAATGAATCCTATCATGTTGAATACTGGCCGCTGGAATTATATAAACTCACGCTGGCCCCGCCGGAAGCAGAATTTTCTCGAAAAGTAGCATTGATAACAGGTGGCGCCGGCGGAATCGGAAGTGCAGCCTGCCGGCACTTTGCAGCAGAAGGCGGACACGTGATCGCGGCTGACCTGAATGTAGAAGGCGCACAAAAAATTGCCGAGGAAATAAACGAAACGTACGGAGAAGGACGCGCAATGGCTGTCAAAATGGATGTGACAAATGAAGATGAGGTACAGTCTGCCTTTGAACAAGCAGCGCTTACCTACGGCGGCATTGACATTGTCGTTAATAATGCCGGGCTGGCAACATCAAGCCCTTTTGACGAAACAAGCCTAAAAGAATGGGATCTCAATATCAATGTATTGGGAACCGGCTATTTTCTCGTGGCCCGCGAAGCGTTTAAGCAAATGAAACAGCAAAACATAGGCGGAAGCATGGTGTTTGTGGGATCGAAAAACGCTGTCTATGCGGGAAAAAACGCTTCAGCCTACAGTTCGGTAAAAGCACTTGAAACCCATTTGGCTCGATGTATTGCGGCAGAAGGAGGAGAATACGGCATTCGTGTAAACTCAGTTTTGCCTGACGCGGTTCTCCAAGGCTCAGCGATTTGGGGGTCAAGCTGGCGGGAGGAACGGGCTGCGTCATATGGAATAGAGCCGGATCAGCTAGAGGAACATTATCGGAAACGCACAACGCTTTTGGTTAATATTTACCCGCAGGATATTGCCGAATCAATCGCGTTTTTGGCTTCGTCTAAAGCTGAAAAGACGACAGGGTGTATGATTACAGTAGACGGCGGCGTCCCGGCAGCTTTTACGCGTTAGAAGTATGCTATGATATGGGAAAAGCAAGGCGGATATTAATGAGGAAGGACGTTACCGATGTTAGTAGCAGAACGGCAGAAAAAAATAGTCGAACTAGTGAATAAGCGTTTAAGCATCCGCGTATCCGAATTGAGTGACATATTTTCTGTCACAGAAGAAACGATTCGGCGGGACCTTGAGAAGCTTGAGAAAGAGCATAAGCTGAGCCGCAGCCACGGAGGTGCGGTCAGCATTCAGCAGCAGGAGTCGGAAATTCATTTTTCTGAACGTGAAATTACAAATGTAATAGAGAAAAAAGCCATTGCTCATGAAGCGGCCAAATATGTAAAAAGCGGTGACCGAATCATTCTCGATGCAAGCACCACTGCATGGTACATGGCGAAAATACTCCCTGATATTGAGCTCACCGTCATTACAAATTCAATGAAGGCAGCCATTGAACTGAGCAAAAAACAAAAAATATCAGTTATTTCAACCGGCGGTATCTTGCTGACAAAATCATTATCATTTGCGGGACCGTTAGCTGAACGTTCACTAGAAACCTATCATGTAAATAAAACCTTTCTGTCCTGCCAAGGGTTTGATATGGAACATGGAATGAGCGACTCAAATGAGTGGCAGGCACTGCTTAAAATACGGATGATTGAAAGATCTGATCAGACCATTTTGATGGCCGATTCAAGCAAATGGGGGAACCGCGAGTTTTCACATATCGCCTCTTTGCAGGATGTCAGTTGCATCATTACCGATTCCAGACTTGATCCAGTATCAGTAAAAGCCCTTGAAGAAAAGAATGTGAGAGTAACAGCCGTCCCCCTTCCTAAAGAAAGGGTGAAAGGATGATATATGCTGCTGTTGATATAGGGGCATCAAGCGGGAGAGTCATCATAGGCGAACTCCAGAAAGGAAAGCTTGCAGTACAAGAGATTCACCGATTCGCAAACGGCTTCATGCAAAGAGACGGACATGGCTATTGGGATATTGATCATTTGCTAGAGCAAATCCTGCAAGGGCTGCAAAAGGTGAAAGCCCTTGGCTATGACTGCTGCACCGTCGGCATTGATACATGGGCCGTTGATTACGTCTTGCTGGATGAGAAAGGCAGCCGCTTACGAGAAGTCATATCATACCGGGATAAAAGAACAGAGAACACAATGGAGAAGCTTGCGCAAACGATATCAAAAGAAACAATCTATCAAAAAACAGGCATTCAGTTTCTGCCATTTAACACAATCTATCAATTATATGAAGAAGACCGAGAGCTGCTGAGACAAACAGAGCAGATTTTAATGGTGCCGGATTATTTAGGCTATTGCTTAACCGGCAAAGCAGCAGCGGAAATCACAAATGCGTCTACGACCCAGCTCTTAAACGCCTTAACAGGAAAGTTTGATCCCGAATTGCTCGAGGCCGTGTCTGTTAAGGAACAGCAATTTCCGCCGCTGACTGAACCGGGACAGGAACTCGGCATGCTAAGAAATGATTGGTTTCCAGGCTATGATTTGCCGGCTTGCAGGGTGATTACCGTCGCAACGCATGATACTGCTTCAGCTGTCCTCGCCGCACCAGGCATAAACAATGATTGGGCGTATATCAGCAGCGGAACATGGTCGCTAATCGGAATTGAGAACGAAACGCCGATTATAAATAAACTCGCGTTGAAAAACAATTATACAAATGAACGCGGCGCAAACAACACCATTCGTTTCCTGAAAAACATCATTGGCATGTGGATGATACAAGAAGTCCGGAAACAATTACGAAAAGATTATGAATTCCATCAACTGGCAGAAGAAGCTGGAAAAACAAAACCGTTTCAGCAGTTTATCAACTTAAATGATGATCGTTTTCTGAATCCGAACGACATGATAAAGGAAATACAACATTATTGCAGAGAAACCTTCCAACAGATTCCTCACACCGCAGGCGAACTTGCCTGCTGTATCTACAGCAATTTAGCCATCATCTATGCGATAGCCATCTCAGAACTAGAAACCATTACAGGGAAAAACATTCAACAGCTTCATATTATTGGAGGAGGCGCCCAAAACGACTTCTTAAATCAATTAACCGCTGATATGAGCGGAAAAACGGTATACGCCGGACCTGCTGAGGCGACAGCCATCGGAAATCTGCTGATGCAAATGATTACTGCCAAAGAAATAAAGGACGTAAACCAGGCCCGCAAGACCGTCAGAAACTCCTTTCCTATTAAAGTGTTTATGCCTAAAGATCCTGACAGAAGCGCCATCATTCAGTCCTATCATCAAACTGTTTTAAAAGCGTTATCTAAATAAAAAGAGGTGATCAGCTTGAAAAGAAAAGCGAGTATCATGTTCGTCCATAAAGATAAATTCAAGGAATATAAACAGAGGCATGATGACATTTGGCCAGAAATGGCGGAAGCGCTTAAAGCCCATGGGGCGCATCACTATTCTATTTTTTTAGACGAAGAGACAGGCCGGTTATTTGCTTATTTAGAGATAGAGGATGAGGAAAAGTGGAAGAAGATGGCGGACACAGAGGTGTGCCGCAGATGGTGGAAATCAATGGCGCCATTAATGAAAACAAACGCTGATGACAGTCCCGTTTCAATCGATCTGAAGGAAGTCTTTTATTTCGAATAAAAGGGAGAGAGCCGTATGACGATAAAAGCGAATTATGACAGCGCAAAACAAGAATATGAAAAATGGGGAATTGATGTTGAAGCTGTGTTCCGGCAATTACAGCAAGTTCCGATCTCAATCCACTGCTGGCAGGGTGATGACATTGAAGGGTTTGAAGTGAATAAGGGCGAGCTTTCCGGCGGCATTGACGTCACAGGCAATTATCCCGGAAAAGCGCAAACCCCGGAAGAATTAAGAAGAGATCTGGAGAAAGCTCTGTCTCTCATCCCGGGAAAGCATCGGGTCAACCTGCACGCTATATATGCAGAAACAAACGGAGAAGTTGTTGAACGTGATCAGCTGAAGCCGCATCACTTTGAAAATTGGGTGAAGTGGGCGAAGGGTCTTGGTATCGGATTAGATTTCAATCCGACACTGTTTTCACATGAGAAAGCGGATGACGGGCTTACACTCGCACACCCTGATCCATCCATCCGGGAGTTTTGGATTCATCACTGCATCGCGTGCCGCCGCATCGGAGCGTATTTCGGCAAAGAATTAGGCACGCCTTGCTTGACGAATATTTGGATTCCGGACGGCTATAAGGATATTCCGAGTGACAGGCTGACGCCGCGTAAAAGATTAAAAGAATCATTGGATCGGATATTCCGCGAGGAAATCAGTGAAGATTACAATGTTGATTCGGTCGAGAGCAAGCTGTTCGGACTTGGATCAGAATCATATGTCGTCGGGTCTCATGAGTTTTATTTAGCCTATGCTTTAACGAACCATAAGTTATGCTTGCTCGATACGGGACATTTCCACCCGACAGAAACGGTATCAAACAAGATCTCGGCGATGCTGCTTTACACAGACAAACTTGCCTTGCACGTATCCCGGCCCGTTCGCTGGGACAGTGACCATGTCGTGATGTTAGACGATGAATTGAGAGAAATCGCCCTTGAGATCGTCCGTAATCAGGCATTAGAGAAAGTCGCCATCGGTCTGGATTTTTTCGATGCCAGCATTAACCGTGTCGCCGCTTGGACTATCGGAACGAGAAATATGATGAAAGCTTTAATGTACGCTTTGCTTCTTCCGAATGACCATTTAAAACAATTGCAGGATGAGGGGCGCTTTACAGAAAGGCTGGCGCTGATGGAGGAATTTAAAACCTATCCTTTCGGTGCCATCTGGGATTATTACTGTGAGCAAATGGGAGTGCCGATAAAAGAGGCTTGGCTTGATGATATCAAAGCATATGAACAAAACGTGCTTTTCAAAAGACAGGCATCCTCACCGATCGTTTAAAAAAATCCGCACGCGTGCAACATGCCGCGGGCGGATTTTTTTAGGCTTGATCAGCAGGGTACACAATACCCATCTGTTTTCTTGCTTCCTCCATGATTTTAGCAGTGATCAAGGAGCGTTCATATGTATTTTCTTCAGATTCCTGTTTCTTCTCTTTCACGAGTGAAACAAATTCAGCCGCTTCGTAATACATTGCCGGTTTAGGATCAGAGAGCGAAATGTTTTCCAGGCGGCCGTCACGATAGCGGATTTCCACTCGTTCAGGACGATGAATCGTATCCATTACAATTGTCCCGTCTTCTCCTTGGATTTCAGCAGGCGCGTAGGAAGTTGAGATTTTAGAATGCATCAGTACGGCCTCAAACCCGTCATATGAGAGAATGACGGTACCTTCTCCATCAACGCCGGAAGATAAAGTGTATCCGTTCGCTTTCACGGCTTTCGGCTCTCCAAACAGCACAACGGCAGGGTAAATACAATAGATGCCGATATCCATCAATGAGCCGTTAGACAGCTCTGGCTGAAACGCGTTCAAAACAGTTCCGTTTCTAAACGCATCATACCTTGAAGAGTACTGACAGTAGCTTGCAATAAATCTGCGGATTGTGCCGATTTTGTGGAAGTGTTTTTTCAGCTCTTTAAAATTAGGCAGGAAGGTGGTCTTCATTGCTTCCATGAGGACAACACCATTCGCTCTGGCGGCTGAAATCATTTCTTCTGTTTCTCTGGTATTTGAAGCAAGCGGTTTCTCGCATAACACATGTTTGCCATGTTTCATAAAGAGGATCGCCTGCTCCTTGTGAAGAGCATTCGGGCTGGCGAGATATACAGCATCAAAGCCATCGCTTGCGGCCATTTCCTGAAGGTCGGAGAAGGTATTTGCAGCCCCATGCCGAGCGGCAAACTCAGCGGCGCGTTCAGGTGTTCTTGAATAAACGGCTGTGAGCCGGAAATCTTCAATTTCTGAAGCTGCTTCTAGAAAGCGGTCTGTAATCCAATTGGTTCCTACTATTGCAAATCGTATCACGCATATCGCTCCTTTTGTATGATATAGCTAAATTATAGCTTAAAAAGAAGAAAAGCACATGATAGATCAAATCACATTTTTTAGTTAAGGAAGTTTTTCCAGCAATTAGCGGTTTTTATTTTTCATTATAGGTACGATAGTGTACAATTTACTTAAACTATGTATGACGGAGGAACGATAGTGGAGACGTTGCAAACATGGAGCGGCAGATTCAAGCGATTCTTCTTGGACAACAAGTTTGTTTTATTTTTGCTTGTTCTGCTGCTGATTGGTTTAAATATTCTCGTATTTACAAAAACATCATTTATTTTCACCCCGATCATTGTTCTGCTCAAAACGATATCGCTTCCGATTATTTTAACAGGCATTGTTTTTTATCTGTTAAACCCTGTCGTTGATTTCCTTGAGAGAAGAAGAATCAGAAGAATCTATTCTATTTTGCTGTTATATCTGTTGATTATCGGGCTGATCACGATCACAATCGTGTCGATTATCCCCTTTTTAAAAGAGCAAATTATGAGTTTGATTGACAACATCCCGAGATATGTGGATGTTGTTGAGAATCAGACAAAAGAACTGATCGGCAGTAACTTTGTCAATCAGGCGCAGCAAACGATGAACATTAATATATCTGATCTCGCGACAAAGGTGTCAGATCAGGCAGCGACGATTGTAAACAGCACCTTTACCGGCGTTGGGAATTTTATCGGCGCCTTAACTGAGATTATCATTTCGATCGTGACAGTTCCATTTATTCTTTTCTATCTGTTAAAGGACGGAAAGAAATTGCCGATCTACATACTGAAGTTTGTGCCGACACAATTAAAAGAGCAAACATACACAGTTTTAAGCGAAATGAATCATCGGCTAAGTTCTTATATCAGAGGACAGATCATTGTCAGCTTCTGCATTGGATTTTTGCTGTTTATCGGCTATTTGATCATCGGACTGGATTACGCTTCGCTACTTGCCGTTATTGCGGCTTGTACAAGCATCGTGCCGTATTTAGGTCCGACAATCGCCATTACGCCTGCGATCATTATCGCTATTGTGACATCGCCTCTGATGCTGCTCAAGCTTGTGATCGTCTGGACAATTGTTCAGCTTATTGAAGGGAAACTGATCTCCCCGCAAATTATGGGGAAAAACCTTCATATCCACCCAATCACCATTATTTTTCTGCTGTTAACTGCCGGCAAGCTGTTTGGTGTTATCGGAATTATTCTTGCGATTCCGGGCTATGCAGTTGCCAAAGTCATTACGACACATTTATTTGACTGGTTTAAAATGCAGTCGCATCTATACGATGAAGAAAAAAATGAAAATGCAAAGAGTCATAAAGCATAAATTTCATTTATAGTTATATAAGACGGGCTTTCCATTTATGGAAGGCTCCCGTTATGTAAAAAATAAATGTCTAATGGGGAGAATTAAAATCATGACTCTATGGGAATTGTTTGTAGCTGCTATTTTAGGAATCGTAGAAGGATTAACAGAGTACGCACCGGTTTCTTCGACAGGACATATGATTATAGTAGACGATATCTGGCTTAAATCAGGCAGTCTCATGTCTGAAGAAGCAGCCAACTCATTTAAAGTTGTCATTCAGCTTGGCTCTATTTTAGCGGTTGCGATCGTGTTTAAAGACAGGATTTTGAACTTGCTTGGCTTGAAAAAAAATATCACGAGTGACCAAGAGCATGGTCACAAATTAAGCATTGCCCAAATCGCAGTAGGGCTTGTGCCTGCCGCGGTTCTCGGCTTTTTGTTTGAGGATTATATTGATGAATATTTATTTTCAGTCCGCACCGTGGCCATTGGCTTAATTGCAGGGGCAGTTTTAATGCTTGCAGCCGATTGGATTAATAAACGGAAAGAAACGACAGACACCCTAGACCGTATTTCATATAAGCAGGCAATCGGCGTCGGTTTATTCCAATGTCTTGCCCTTTGGCCGGGTTTCTCACGGTCCGGTTCAACGATTTCAGGGGGCGTTATTCTCGGGTTGAATCACCGTGCGGCAGCCGATTTCACATTCATTATGGCAATGCCGATTATGATGGGGGCCAGCACCTTAAGCCTAGTGAAACACTGGGACAGCTTAAGCTCGGATTTAATGCCGTTTTTTATCGTCGGCTTTATCTGTGCCTTTGTTGTTGCGCTGTTTGTGGTCCGTTTCTTCCTAAGACTGATTAACAAAATCAAACTTGTTCCGTTTGCAATCTACCGAATCATTCTCGGCGTGATTTTACTTTTGTTTATGATGTAAATCGAAAAATAAGGCTCCGGAAAGGGCCTTATTTTTTTCTGTCAATTAGAAAGGAACAGCTTGTTTTTTTAAAAAAAATCATCTATAATAAACATGACGTTACATACGGGGCCATAGCTCAGCTGGGAGAGCGCTACGCTGGCAGCGTAGAGGTCAGGGGTTCGAGCCCCCTTGGCTCCATACCTGTAAAACCTTATTCTATAAGGGTTTTTTTGTTTTTTATAGAAAGGGTTCATTGTTGAACCCTTCTGTTGATCCGAAATCTTATGTCCCCAGGAGCATTTCATAAACTAATGATAAAGTCAGATATTCCTTCGTTAGGCTCCTGCGTTTGAAAAATGATATATAACAAACTAATCAAGTAAAGTAGTTCAGGCTGTAAATCATGAATTTTCCAATACACCGCTTTGTTCTTCAAAGACCGTCATGTCTTCCAAAGGGGGTGAGTAAACATGAAGAGACACCATTCGTTCGCAAGTCGGATTGGACATTTTGTGAATTAAACCTTTGGTTGAAATAAGACATTCTCCTTTGTGAACAAAATATGAATTGGAGAGTTCTGCATGATCGCCGGCTGAGCGATAAATAGAATTGAGAAGTTTTCCTTCTAACACCATTGCACAACCAATGGATTGACCATGATCGTGGACTGCTGTCTCCTTGTTTGGAGGAATGTGAATCACGATCATTTCTAATTCATTGTTTCTATAGACGGCATTTCGGCCGTAAGCGTACTGGTCTGGTTCCTTTATATATGGTTGACTCAATTCTGACGCGTTTGGAATTTGTTTTAAAGAAGCTGCCAAATCTTTAACCGATGGATTTTTCAAGCCGCTAAAAATTTCTTCGATACACTCATACAGTTCAATTCGTTTTTACCTCCCGGATCATTTAAAGTTTCCTGACATTGGTATTTCGCAGATTAGTTCATGATATTTACCCATAGACAATTTAGAGGCGGCAAACGCCTAGTGAACACAAAAAAATGTGCGGTCAACATGTTGTTCTTATCACCAATATTAAATTGAATTTTGATAAAAACAGTGAATTGAAAGGTGCCGTCATTACCCAAGACGAAGACCGAAAGGATTACTTTTAAAACGGCCTGCTTTAAATCGCTTGAGGGAGCAGGCAGGGACTCATAAGTCACGATATCGGGCAAAAGCCGTTCAGGTTTTTGATTTGTGCTTGAAATTTGCGCCATTGACAAAACACAATCGGTTTGGAATAATGTTTGAATATATGCTCATTTTTTCACATAATATCATAAAATAATATCATTTCCCATGATGGGGAGAGAATCCGAATGAAAGCTAATGGCATGCAAAATCTATTAGCTTCTTTTGTTTTTAAAAAATGATGTGTTTCGTATGTATTCATATAGGAAGGAATGACAACATGAAGACAAAACACTATTGGGTGATTTCTTTGCTCGCTGTTTTAGCAGTCGGGCCGGGATTGATGTCTAACACGGCATTGTCGTCAGTTCAAGGCCTTGTTCAGAAGACGGTTGGAACAAGTGACTTCACATCAGTAAATCCAATATTGATCGGCAATATGGCCTTCGCTTTATTCGTTCCAGCAGGACCGCTGCTAAGGAAAAAGTTCGGTGCCCGTCCGATCTATCTGGCTTCATTACCCGTTTTTATACTTGGCTCACTGCTCTTCGCATTTTCAAGCGATATTGCCTGGATGGCGGCAGGACGTTTTTTACAGGGAGCGGCTACAGGTGTCATGCTGATGATTATGATTCCGATGCTAGTCCTGTCATTTCCGATTGACCGGCGGAATTACGCACTACTGGTGCTTATCGGCGGGTTCTATGGCTCTGTTATTATCGGTTCGATTTTAGGAACGATCGCGTTGAGCTACGGCCACTGGAGATGGCTGTTTTTTACCTTTGGCACACTGTCTTTGATCGGCATCGCAGTGAGTTATTTCTTTCTCTATGATGAGCATCATGGGGGATCAGAAAAGGAACAGTCATCACTCGACAGAGCAGGGATCATTTTATCTGTATGCGTGGCCGCAGCCTCAGCGTTTACATTCATTTTTCTGCAAAAATGGGGCTTTTCATCAGGTTATGTACGCGCTGGTTTTGGGGTTGCTTTATGTTTGCTCCTCATTCTGTTATTTGTAGAATATAAGGTGAAAAACCCTTTCATCTCTATTAAACAGATGCTGCTGCCTAAACCTGTGCTCGGTTTATTTATCATAGCGGCAGGAACGATTACGGTAGCTGTCAGCCTGGCAGCTTTTCAAGGCTTGCTTCGTCAAATGTATGATATATCCCGAGATCATCTCATTCTTTTAAACATGACTCTATTGATTGGAGTGGCCATCGCAGCTATTGCGAGTGCCCTGTTATATGATAAAGTCGGACCAGGGGTGCTGGGGATTATAGGTTCTCTCATTCTCGTTTTTGTGAATTGTCAATGGCTTCATATGCAGTATCAATCGTCTCCCTATGTGTTTGCGGCGCTGTTCATCATGCTGGCAGCAGGAACCGGCCTGACGGTCGCAGCAGGACTAATGGGAGCCGCTATGGGCGGCCCGCTTCCTGATCTGGTCAAAAGAATGACAGCTGTTCAGTTTTTAAGATTGTTTGTCTATATGGGTGTGCCTATCCTGATCGGCTATTTCACGAAAAAGGATGCTGCCAGACAAAACGGATCGATGCAGGATTCTATGATGATTGTCTATCATGATCTTTTTTTGATTTCTTTTATCCTGAGCGTGCTGCTCGTTTGTTTATCGTTTTGTATGAACGCCACCGGAATGGGGCACAAGCTTTCTCATAAGCCTCATGAGAAAGGAAAACCCGCTCCGGAAAAACCGGCTGTTACCGCACATGGACTGACAAAGGCTGCCGTAAAATCTCATAAAGTCATACATGATCAAGAATATCGTGATGCGCTCAGACATTTTAAACAGCACAGTTTTACAAAAATAGATACATGATCACTGCCTTTCCCTTGAGGGGAAAGGTTTTTTGTGTGTTCTCTCTCAAACTTTATCCCTAAAGAATTGAAAAATATTAGAAGTACAAGTAAAATTCTTAAAGGTAGATTCTTTTACACTCGTAATCTTTTAAATCGAAGGAAGGTTTTCATGGCCCGTAAAAAACTGAAAAAACGTAGACTCTTCATCTCTCTATTTTTCGTTGTATCGATTCCACTAGCCTTGTTTGTTTTAGCGACAACTCTTTCAAAGCCAATTGAAACATCCAAAGAACCTGAAGAAATTGATGAACAGCAAGTATTTATTGACAGCCTTTCCGGACATGCTCAAATTTTATATGAAAAATATCATGTCCTTCCCAGCATAACGATAGCTCAGGCCATACTCGAATCTGACTGGGGAAACAGCGAGCTTGCCTCTAAAGCCAACAACCTGTTTGGCGTAAAAGGAAATTATAAAGGACATCACGTCACCATGGATACCGATGAATTTGAAAAAGGGGAAAGAAAAACGATTCGCGCGAAATTCCGCAAATACAGCACGTTTTTTGAATCAATGGATGATCACGCCAAATTATTTGTCCAAGGCACATCGTGGAATAAAAAGAAGTATAAGCCGGTGCTTGAAGCTGAGGATTATAAAGAAGCAGCAGGCGCTCTTCAAACATCAGGCTATGCCACAGACCCGGACTATGCTGACAAAATCAGCGCCATTGTGGAAAAGTACGATTTAGATGAATACGATGAGATGAATCCATCTCTGAAATCTGTGGATTTAAAAGGCTCCATCAAAGACAGCGCCGTTCAAGATGTATGGTCTAAGCCTTCTACTGATGATCAATCCATTAAGCTGACCTCTGCGCAATCTTATGTTGGCAAGGATATAAAGGTTGTATCTAAAAAACAGAAAGGCCAGTCCGTATGGTACCAATTCCAAGTCAATAATAAACTGGTCGGCTGGATTGATGACTCAGCTGTTGAAATAAAGGAAGCAACCTGAGCCGTTTTTTCTGGTATTTTTATTTTTTTGTTCCATTCAGGGGAATTTGAGGTATAATATTCCACGGAAGTTATCACTTAATAACTATGCTTCAGGAGGAACAAAGGTGCAGAAATATAGACGGAGAAACACGGTTGCTTTTACTGTATTAGCTTATTTCACTTTTTTTGCGGGAGTATTTTTGTTTTGTATCGGACTCTATAACGCTGATAATCTCGAACTCAATGAAAAAGGCTACTACATTGCAGTGATGATCCTTGTAGCGGTTGGCGCGATCCTTACACAAAAAGTGACGCGTGATAATGCAGAAGATAATGATATCATCGCGGAGCAGGAAAAAAGACAAAGTCAATCTCATATTGAATCATAAAAAATCCGGCATGTAATATGCCGGATTTTTTTACATCACCCAGTAAACACCTCGCCGTCAGGGTAACGAATATTTGATTTTTCTGTTTTAGCAAATGAAAAAACAAACGTCAATGGACCGATTCTTCCGATGAACATAATCGCGATAATGATACATTTCCCCGCTGTTGTCAGTTCGGGAGTCAGCCCCATTGTCAGTCCGACCGTTCCGAAAGCGGAAAAGGTTTCAAAAACAACCTGTATAAACGGCGCTTGTTCTGTAATGGTCAAGGCGAAAATTCCTATAAAGACGATGAACAAACTGATAACACTGACTGCTAAGGCCTTAATAATGATCGGATATTTTATGGTCCGGCGAAAAATAACAGTTTCTTTATGCCCTTTTAAATAAGCGATGACAGACATTAAAATCACGATGAAAGTAGTCAGCTTAATACCGCTCGCCGTTGAAGCACTGCCCGCTCCGATAAACATCAGCAGCAGGACAAATACAATGGTGCCTTCTCTCATGCTCCCAAAATCCACAGAGTTGAAGCCCGCGGTTCTCGGCGTCACTGCCTGAAAATACGAAGCCCACAGTTTATCTGGCAAATGCAGGGAACCAAGCGTGCCGGGGTTGCTGTACTCTAAAATAAAGATAATCAGCGTAGCAGCAATATTCAAAATGAACGTTCCCGCAAGCATCAGTTTCGTATGTAATGAAAAGGCTTTGAAACGCCGATTTTTCAGGATGTCAAAAAGCACCGTA
Organism: Bacillus sp. AF23; assembly: GCF_020861455.1. Classification (NCBI taxonomy): domain Bacteria; kingdom Bacillati; phylum Bacillota; class Bacilli; order Caryophanales; family Bacillaceae; genus Bacillus; species Bacillus sp. AF23. The sequence goes on along the minus strand of NZ_JAJHVY010000030.1, from coordinate 11,015 downwards.
AACCCGATGCCCCCTGTGATAAATAAGAACGTAATGACAAGGTTGACTGCAGGATCACCAACGTAGCTCATTAAATTATCCGGCCATAAAGAAAAACCAGCATTGTTAAAAGCCGATATTGCATGAAACACACTGGCAAACAATCCGGATGCCCAGCCATACTGTGGCACAAGCCGGATGGATAAGATCAGGGCGGCGATCAATTCGATACTGATTGAAAATAGAAACAGGACTTTGACAAGGCCTATCACGCCGCCAATTGTCGGCTGGTTTAAGGCTTCCCGGACCAGCATTCGTTCTTTCAATCCGATTTTTTTTCCTAAAATTATGACGATCAGAACAGCAAATGTCATAAAGCCAAGCCCGCCGACTTGAATCAGACCCATGATGACAGTTTGCCCGAACACCGTAAATTCTGTCCCAGTGTCAACAACTGCAAGCCCGGTAACAGTTGTAGCAGAAGCCGCTGTAAAAAGGGCATCTATCCATGACAACGGCTTCGCAGCAGAAATCGGGAGCTTTAACAAAAGAGAGCCAATAATAATAGTTAGAAAAAAACCAATCGCAAGCACTTGCGGGGGAGAAAAACGAACCCACTTGATTACAGTTTCCTTATGAAGTCCCACCTTTGTCTACATCCCTTCGTTTTCGAAGCGTTTAATATCCTTTTTGTGACCCATCATCACCAGGCAGTCTTGTTCGTAAATCACCTCTTCCGGTGCAGGAGAAAGGCGAACATCTCCATTATGTTTAATTGCCAGGATGGTACATCCGTACTTTGCTCTCACATTCAGATCATGAATGGATTTGGAATTCAGTTTTCGTGTTGCCAGCAGCTCAACAATACTGTAATCATCAGATAAGTCGATATAATTCAAGACATTTTCATCAGAGAGACTTTGTGCGATTTTGACGCCCATATCCTTTTCCGGATGAATAATGCGGTCGGCGCCGATTTTTTCCAGCACCTTATGGTGATAATAATTTTGAGCTTTCACCCAAATATTTGGAATGTGAAGCTCTTTCAATAGCAAAGTGGTCAGTGTGCTCGCTTGAATATTCGCCCCTATAGCCACGACGACATATTCAAAATTACGAATTCCCAGTGAAAGCAATTCGTTTTCTTCAGTGGCATTGGCAATGACCGCATGGGTTGCGTAGGAAGCGAAGGCATTGACCTTTTCTTCGTTAATATCAATGGCAAGGACCTCATGGCCCATTCTGTGCAGCTCTTTGCAAATGCTTCCGCCGAACCGTCCAAGCCCGATTACTGCAAATTGCTTGTTTTTTATTCTTCCCAATGTTCAAGACTCCCTTAATAAAATTAGCGTTTTGAAGTAAAAAAGACCATTACAAAGAATGGTCAAAATAGACCCCCTCTCTGTATACGCCTACGAGGTTAGCTGTCGGATTAGGGATTCAGAGTACCCCTTCTTACTAAGTAAGATTCACCCCAAGGCCGTCTTGTGAAACAGCCAATCATTGGTTTCCCCGTTCGTGTTTGATTAAGCGGTAAAAGAGACTTTATGAAATTGAACACTCAAGAATTTACTCCTGTTTCTAGTGTTTGTCAATTTAAATTTAATACAAGTGAAAAGGCAACTGGAAATAGAGGGAAAAGGGAGAGGAAAAGGAGTCAAAATACGTCAAAAAGACCGGCGTTAAGCCGGCCCTCTGTGATTAATTACAGTTGCATGGCTGAGTCGGAGGTGTGCTGCGCTTAGCCACTTCGATGCTGGCTTCCGCGTAAAATTTATTTCCGATGCTCAGTGATTTGTTCTCTGCACGGAAAGTATATGTACCAGCGGCAGGAAGCGTTTTGTTATTCAGTTTTAACTTGAATTCACCAGCGCCTAATAAATCAAGAGCCAGAGGTACTCTTACTGTTTTACCATTATTGAGGATCTGTGTTTCACGCAATGCATTTCCGTTCATCGTATCTTTTGTATTTGCTGTAAATCCGCTTGGCAATGTGAATTCCATCACGCCAAGGCTGAGAAGCGTGTTTGGACGGTATGTCAATTCGATATCAGAGAAAGACCATTCTGTTTTGCTCGCTCCTTTAATTGTTGCAAACAATGAAGCTGTTGATTGGGCTTTCATCGTAGACTCAGTATGAGCAGAAGATGACTTAGATTCAGCTGCAAAAGAAGCTGAAGGCGCAGAAACGAGTAAACCGAGACTTAATGCACTAATTGCCAAAGAAGATAATAACTTGCGTTTCATAATAAAAATTCCCCCTAATAAGTGATAAAGATTAAAGGCCTGCCTCTGCTTTCCACCTCCTCTTAAAGGCCAAATACAAATTTTACCTACATAAAATTACCATCAAATAAAATGGAAGTAAATGGGGTGTTTTTCCCGTATTTTTCAAATTCGCAGTAAATATAGCGGAAAAACAAAAAAACGTCCGGTTTTCCAGACGTTTTTCGATTATTTTGTTTCAATTGGTATAAATTTAAAGATCTCTCCGCTCTGCACCGATTCAGCGAGACGTTTCAGCCAATCGTAGTAGGCTTTAGAACTTTCCAGCTGCTCGTATAAACGCTGCGCTTCATTTTTCATTTCCTCATTGAGTTCTTCCTTATGCAAGACCTCTTGTAAATCAGCCTGAGCCTCCTCTATTGCTGATACATTCACCTGAACTTCCCGTTCCCATTTTGGCGGAAAGAAATTTGTGAAAAATTTAAAGAAATCTTTTTCGGCTACAAATGTGTGCTTGCGGATGCCACGGTGAAATGTCTTTTTCACGACATTTAAATCCTGAAGCTTTTTGACACCTGTGCTCATGCTGGGCTTGCTCATTTGCAGTTCCTCCCGCATTTCGTCAAGTGTCATCTCGTCCCGCATGTACATCGTTCCATATAATATCCCGACACTTCGGGTAATTCCGTAAAGATCCATTGTTTCAGCAATGGAGTCAATAACAAGATCCCGTGCCTGTTCTATAGCTGCAAATTCTGGATTTTCATCCATACTGACCCTCTTTTCCTTTAGAAAATTAAATTTGTTAAGTCATTTCTTTATGTTCTTTATCTTAACGAAACCTAGAGAAAAGTCAAAACGAAAAATCATAATTAGGGCTTTGACAGTTTAAAAACCTTATGTTAGATTAAGGTTGTTAAAAACATTAAATTTTTATTTAACAAACTTTATTTTCGTCAAGGAGGGCTTAGATGAGTCAAACATTATACATTGACGGTGAATGGATCAGTGCCGAAAAAGGGCAGGTCCGCAGTATTATTAATCCATTTAATCAAGAAGAAATTGCAACAGTTAGCGAGGGCGGGCGTGAGGATGCCGTTAAAGCAATCGCTGCTGCACGAAGAGCTTTTGACGCAGGAGAGTGGCCTTCTCTTTCAGGACTTGAACGCGGAAAAACAGTTCTGAAAATTGCGGAATTAATCAGACGCGATCTAGACGAGCTGGCTGAGCTCGAATCCCTTGATACAGGAAAAACGCTTGAGGAAAGCAAAGCCGATATGGACGATATCGCCAATGTTTTTCAGTATTATGCTGGTCTGGCAGATAAAGATGGAGGAGAAATCATCTCATCTCCAATCCCTGATTCGGAAAGCAAAATCATCAGGGAGCCAATTGGCGTATGCGGACAAATCACGCCGTGGAATTATCCGCTTCTGCAAGCAAGCTGGAAAATCGCCCCGGCTTTAGCGGCAGGCAATACAATTGTCATGAAGCCGAGTGAGATCACACCGCTGACGACAATCAAAGTCTTTAAGCTGATGGAGGAAGCCGGAGTTCCAAAAGGTGTCGCAAACCTTGTGTTGGGACCGGGCGCCACAGTGGGTGACGAGCTTGCTGTTAACAAAGATGTTGACTTAATTTCGTTTACAGGCGGAATTGAAACAGGCAAAAAAATCATGCGGGCGGCAAGCGGCAACGTTAAAAAAATTGCGCTTGAGCTTGGAGGGAAAAATCCAAATATCGTCTTTAAAGATGCAGACCTGGAAGTCGCGGTTGATCAGGCGCTAAACGCCGTATTTTTCCACGCCGGCCAAGTATGCTCCGCCGGGTCCCGATTGCTTGTAGAAGAAGATATTCATGATCGATTTTTAGCAGAGCTTGTCAAGCGGGCGAAACGCATTAAACTCGGAAACGGTTTTCACGAAGAGACAGAAAGCGGTCCGCTTATCTCCGCGGAGCATAGAGAAAAGGTTGAAAAATATGTAGAGATCGGACTGGAAGAAGGGGCAAAACTGGAGACTGGCGGCAAACGTCCGGAAGATCCAGCACTTCAAAACGGTTTTTTCTATGAACCTACCATTTTTTCAAACTGTAAATCTGACATGAGAATTGTTCAGGAAGAAGTATTTGGGCCAGTATTAACTGTCGAAACATTCAGTTCTGAAGAAGAAGTAATTTCACTGGCGAATGATACGATTTACGGATTGGCCGGAGCTGTATGGTCGAAAGATATTGAAAAGTGTGAACGTGTAGCAGCCCGTTTGAGAATGGGAACCGTTTGGATTAACGATTTCCATCCGTACTTTGCGCAGGCGCCATGGGGCGGCTATAAGCAATCCGGATTCGGACGGGAACTTGGAAAAATAGGGCTTGAAGAGTACACAGAAGTCAAACATGTCTATCGCAACACAAAACCGGCAGCGGTTAATTGGTTCAATTCATAAGAGGGGGAGATTGATGATGACATTAAATATGAAAGTAGAAAGCATGCATAAATTTCACACATTTGAAATTCCGACTGTGATTAAGCACGGAATTGGCGCTATCAACCACGTAGGAAAAGAAGTAGCTGGACTGGGTGTTTCAAAAGCATTGCTTGTTACAGACCCTGGAATTTATAAAGCCGGCGTCGCAGATCCTGTCATCGAGTCATTAAAAGGGGCAGGCATTGAAGTGGTGCTCTTTAATAAAGTTGAGCCAAACCCTCCTGTACGGCTTGTAAATGAAGGTTCTGAGCTTTACAAAAAAGAGAACTGCAACGGCTTGGTGGCAGTCGGAGGCGGAAGCTCCATGGATACAGCGAAGGCCATCGGGGTAGAAGCGACTCACGAGGGAAGCGTACTTGATTATGAAGCAGCCGAAGGAAAGAAACCGCTGGAGAACCGCATTCCTCCGCTTACGACAATTCCGACAACGGCTGGAACAGGCTCAGAGGTGACGCAATGGGCGGTTATTACAGATGAAGAAAGAGAATTCAAATTTAACACAGGCGGTCCGTTGATTGCCGCGCATTTGACTGTGATTGCCCCAGAGCTTCACGTCTCAATGCCGCCGCACGTAACAGCAATGACGGGGATTGATGCTCTCGCTCACGCCATTGAGTGCTACACAATGAAATTTGCGCAGCCGATTACAGACGCAGTGGCGTTGATGGCGATTGAATATGCCGCTCACTACATTAAGAGAGCATTTGCTGACGGAGAAGATCTCGAAGCCAGATACGGAATGGCGCAAGCTGCTATGCTTGCCGGTCTTTCTTACGGCAGTGAATCAGCGGGTGCTGCTCACGCCATGAGCCAAACACTCGGCGGTATCATCCCGGTTGCTCACGGTCAATGTGTAGCGGCAATGATGGGCCCTGTTATGGAATACAACTGGAAGGGCTATCCGGAGAAATTTGCCCGTATCGCAAAAGCGTTCGGCATTGATACAAGCAATATGACAACAGAAGAAGCTGCAAAAGCATCTGTCAACTGGATGTACGATCTTGTGAAAGAGTTAGAAGTACCGACTTTAGAAGAACAAGGGGTATCGCCGGACATGATCGAGCGCTTGTCAAAAGAAGCAATGAAAGATCCGCAAACCTTCGGAAATCCTAGAGATTTAAATGAGAAAGCATATAACTGGATCTACAAACGCTGCTTTAATCTTACGCCAAAAACTGTATAATGCGATGATCCCGCTCCTTTACAGAGCGGGATTTTTTTGGATAATTGAACATAAGTGACAATCCTAGAGATGAAGGACGGTGCAAGCTTATGTGGAAACGCATGACCGCAAAAACGGAAGGCTTATATGTTGCAGATACAGAAAGCTTTGTAACAAAACAAATGGACAAGCTCGATTTTGATTATGGCGGCATTCCCGGCGACTTGCATTTCGGCCTGACAAAAAAAGCTGGGGCCCGAGAGCCAATGTTTTCAAGAGGAACAGAAATTTTTAACCGCAGACAAATTTCAATTGTTTCAACAGAAGAATGTGACGAAATTGCTTTGAAAATGGGAGTCCCGAGTATTTTTCCCGAATGGCTCGGTGCAAATGTTGCAATCAGCGGTATACCTGATTTCACAACATTAAAAGAAGGAAGCCGGCTTATATTTCCGAGCGGCGCCGCTTTACTGTGTGAGGGAGAAAATGATCCGTGTATCCAGCCGGGTGAAGTCATCCAGTCTTATTATCCGGACAAGCCAAAGCTTGCACCGGCTTTTGTCCGCCATGCGTTGGGGATAAGGGGCATTGTATGTATTGTCGAGAGACCCGGTGCCGTGTATGCGGGTGATGAAATAATCGTTCATTCATACCAGCGGAACATCAAACAAAAAGCAGAAAGAGTCTGAATAAATCAGACTCTTTCTATTTTCTCTTTAATTTCTTTAATCTGGCTGAGGTGGCGTTTTTCATGATGGCCGATAAAATCGATCCATTGTCTGACGGTCAGCTCTTGAAACACGGGATGCGGCAATACTCTCTCAAAATCTTCTTCTTTAAGAGAGGCAATAACAGCTGTCAGCTGCTCCCTTACAACATCAAGCTCCCGTTTCATTTGGCTGCCTGAAATAAAATCATGATCCGGTTCAAGATGGGCCGGCGCTTTTCGTTTATTGCTTCTATCCTGTGCGGCCGTAAGCGGTTTTTCCTCAATCTCCTTAACAGGCGCTTCCTTTACTCGTTCTTTCAGCATATTTTGGGCGGTCATATCAATTTTCTTCAAATGATCAAGAACTTCCCGTATACTCCATTCATCAGAAGAAGGCTTCTGATTCAGCTTTTCATCGGAAAGTCCTTTTACTTCATTCCATGTTTCTAATCTGGCTTCATTAAAGATACTCATCATATCTCCTCCTGAAAAAACATTACCATATATAAAAGCATTTATCATTTATAAAGTACTTTGCGGGGAGCATTTATCGAAAAATTTCGAAACCTTTTCCTCTGTATCTCGTATAAAAGGTAACGACGGCCGTCGGTTAAAGTAGCAGCTTAGAAAGGATGAGAAAATTGGAGTTATACGGTATTCCTGTCCAAACGATTTACCTTTACACCCTTATCATAGCCGGAAGCCTCACGCTGCTATTTTTATTTTTCGGAGATGTGTTTGAAGGGCTGTCCGAAGCTATTCCGTTTTTAAACCCGACATTGGTGCTCTCATTTTTCACATTTTTCTCCGCATTAGGATATATAGGCGAAACAGTTTTCCCCCTCTCCAGCCTGATTATTGCTCTATTATCCTGTCTTCTTTCAGTGCTGCTGGTGATATTGCTCCATTTATTTGTGCTTGTCCCTTTATCATCGGCAGAAGAATCATTGACTTATCGGGAAGGTGATCTTAGAGGTAGACTCGGAAAAGTCATAACCGCTGTTCCGGTTGATGGATTTGGAGAAGTACTGATTGAAGGGATAGGCGGTACGATTTCAAAATCAGCGATCAGCTTTGAAAATGAACAGATCAGTTACGGAACAGTCGTCTTAGTTGTTGATGTCAAAAACGGAGTTCTTTCAGTCACTCCGCATGAATCTTTATAAAACAAGGAGGAATGTCATATGACAATGCCGATTATCATCGTCATCGCAGTTGTATTCTTTTTACTCATTGCACTTATAGCGGTATTTATTACAAAATATCGTACGGCAGGGCCTGATGAAGCGTTAATTGTTACAGGAAGTTATCTTGGAAATAAAAATGTTCACGTTGATGAGGGAGGCAACCGCCTGAAGATTGTTCGCGGAGGAGGAACCTTTGTTCTTCCGGTTTTTCAGCAGGCTGAGCCGCTAAGTCTGTTATCAAGCAAACTCGATGTATCGACACCTGAAGTGTATACCGAGCAAGGTGTGCCTGTAATGGCAGACGGAACTGCAATTATTAAAATCGGCGGCTCTATTGGAGAAATCGCCACAGCAGCCGAACAATTTTTAGGAAAGTCAAAAGAAGACCGTGAGCAGGAGGCACGTGAGGTACTGGAAGGCCACCTCCGTTCCATTCTCGGGTCTATGACAGTAGAAGAAATTTATAAAAACCGCGAAAAATTCTCTCAAGAAGTGCAGCGTGTCGCTTCACAGGATCTTGCGAAGATGGGTCTTGTGATTGTCTCCTTTACCATTAAAGATGTCCGTGATAAAAACGGCTATCTTGAATCACTAGGTAAACCGAGAATTGCGCAGGTAAAACGTGATGCTGACATTGCAACCGCAGAAGCCGATAAAGAAACAAGAATTAAGAGGGCGGAAGCCGATAAAGAAGCCAAAAAATCAGAGCTTGAACGAGCGACGGAAATTGCCGAAGCTGAAAAAATCAATCAGCTTAAAATGGCTGAATACCGGCGAGATCAAGATACAGCAAAAGCCAACGCTGACCAGGCATACGATTTGGAAACAGCCAAAGCACGCCAGCAGGTGACTGAACAGGAAATGCAGGTCAAGATTATAGAACGCCAAAAACAAATTGAATTAGAAGAAAAAGAAATTCTCCGCCGTGAACGCCAGTATGACTCTGAAGTGAAGAAAAAAGCCGATGCAGACCGCTATTCAGTTGAGCAATCTGCCGCTGCTGAAAAAGCCAAACAGCTCGCCCAAGCCGATGCCAAGAAATACAGCATAGAAGCAATGGCGAAGGCTGAAGCTGAAAGGGTCAGAATTGACGGCCTTGCAAAAGCAGAAGCTGAAAAAGCAAAAGGTGAGACAGAGGCTGAGGTTATTCGCTTAAAAGGTCTTGCGGAAGCGGAAGCGAAAGAAAAAATTGCCGCTGCCTTTGAGCAGTACGGTCAGGCTGCGATTTTTGATATGATTGTCAAAATGCTTCCGGAATACGCGAAACAGGTATCAGCACCGCTTTCAAATATTGATAAGATCACTGTCGTTGATACAGGAGGAAACGGTGATTCAAGCGGCGCCAACAAAGTCACAAGCTATGCGACAAACTTAATGTCCAGCCTGCAAGAAAGCTTAAAAGCGTCTTCGGGAATCGACGTAAAAGAAATGATTGAGAACTTTTCAGGAAAAGGCAACATCAAACAGAGCATCAACGAACTGACAAATGAATTAAAAGAAACAAAACCTGTTCAAAAATCTGAATAACCATTGCGGAAAGGATTAGAGAATGAATGGTGACTATAAGAGAAGCACGTCTAGATGATATAAAGGCCATCGCAAAAGTGCATGTTGACAGCTGGGTGACAACTTACAGCGGCATTGTCTCCGCTGAATACTTAAATGGTTTGAACTACAAGGATTTTGAAGCCAAATGGAAAAGCCGTTCATTAAAGGGGGTCTTTGTAGCAGAAGATGAAGAAGGTTCAGTATTCGGCTTTGCATCTTTTGGTCCAATTCGTTCAGAGCAGAGCGGCTATGACGGAGAGTTGTATGCCATTTACCTTTTAGAAGAAAAGCAGCGGCAAGGTGCAGGCAGAGCGCTTTTGACAAAGGGAACAGATTTTTTGCTTGATCAAGGCTTTACGAGCATGTTTGTTTGGGTCGTAGAGGAGAATCCTTCGATTACATTTTATCAGTCGTTTTCACCTGAAAGAGCAGCCGAGGATAGTTTTGAAATCGCAGGAGAAAGCATGAAAGAAATAGGATTCGGCTGGCCGGATCTCGCTTCATTAAAAAACTGCTTAACGGAAGATAAAAACCCCCCCAGCGGAACGGCCGCTGGGGGGGGGTTAGATTAAGCTTTTTCAGTTTTCAGCAAGCGCGGAGCTGTCATGAACAATAAACAAAGGACAATCGCACAGATGATGAATGACGGAACCATATAAGTAGCATTATAAGTTAACGAGTAAATCCATACCGGTGTTCCTTTTGGTGCAAAGCTGCCGAAAAATACAGCCCCTGAAATCACGTGTGCAGCATAACGCAGAAAACTGCCGATAAAAACTGCGCAAATAATTGATACGATCAATTTCCCTTTTGCTTTTGATAAGGCGGATTTGCGGACAGCGGAAGCGAAAAAGCCGCTTATGCCGACAGCGGCGAACGCTGCAATGTAATCAAGCAACAGCTGTACAGGGTGCTGAAGAAATAGATTTCCGATCGCAATTTGAACGAGACCTGTCAATAGACCGGTGGTAAGCCCCGCTTTAACTCCCCAGCGAAAAGAAATCAAAAAAATCGGAATCATCATGATGGATACCGACCCTCCTTGAGGCATACGGAGGAACATTCCGGAAACGATGTCTAAAATGACAGCAGCAGCAGTCATGATTGCAATTTCAATAAGACGTACCAGTTGTCTTGATTGAGCCATAAAAATCCCCTTCCATCGATAGACAATCCAAAAGGACACAAAAAAGCAGCACGCGGAAGGATGAGGAAAGTTCCACGCACTGCTTTACAATCTGCAATTCATTTGACTTTGCCACATCCCTACGCCAGCGTTAACTAACAGGTTCAAAGGGTCAGAACGAAACCGCTCACTCTCAGCTTTTATGCTCCCCTTGTGGTCATCGGATATTTAGTTCGTTTCTACTATACAAGAAAAAGGTTAAAACAACAAGACGACATTGACTGTGGTAAATGTTCTTTATTAGATAAATGTTTTATAAAGCATTATAAGTTAGATAGAATAAAGAAAGATTACAGCTTTATTGTTTTATAGATTTTTTTAAAAAAACTATTGCAATAAATAATTGTAGGTGTTATATTATTAAACGTCGCTGATGAACAGCAGACAAAACAAGAAGCTTTAAACAACTTTTAAAAAAGTTGTTGACAATTAATAAGCTGAGTGTTATATTAGTAAAGCTGCTTCATTGAGAGCAGTGATGATCTTTGAAAACTAAACAAGACAAAACGTACCTGTTAATTCAAGTTTTATT